>CAJLWS010000240.1 GCA_905210385.1 uncultured Eubacteriales bacterium
CTCTGCAAGCTGGTGCGGCTGTGCGGCGGGGTGGGCGTGGCCTGCCGGGACCGGGCGGCCCAGGAGGGGCTGGACCGGTTCCTGCGCACGGTGCCCACCGGCCGGGGCCAGCGGGGGGTGCAGTCCTTTTTGGACTGCTACCTGGACTCCCTGTTCACCTGCGGCCGGGCGGTGGGGGAGATCGTCCCCGACCGGACGGGACGGGAGGTGGCCGCCCTGCTGTGCGGCAACGTCAGCCAGATTGAAATTCAGGAGGGGGCCACCCCCCTGGACTTTACCCTGTGCGCCCGGGGGGAGGACGGGATGGTCCGCCCCCTGCCCCGGCAGGAGCTGCTGCTGTTCACCCCCTTCCAGCCGGAGGCGGAGGCCCCCTACGGGGTGTCCCTGCTGCGGAGCATGCCCTTCCTGGCGGAGATCCTCATGAAGATCTTCCAGGCGGTGGGGGCCAACTGGGAGCGGGCAGGGGCGATGCGCTTCGCCGTGGTGTGCAGGGGGGAGAACGGGGCCGCCGCCCAGGAGCGGTGCGACCGGGTGGCCCGGGAGTGGTCGGCGGCCATGCAGGCCGGCCGGGAGGGCAGCCTGCGGGACTTCGTGGTGGCCGGGGACGTGGACATCCGGGTCATCGGGGCGGACGGCCCCATCCTGGACAGCCAGGTGCCGGTGCGCCAGATTTTGGAGCAGCTGGTGGCCCGCACGGGTATCCCGCCCTTCCTGCTGGGGCTGAGCTGGTCTACCACCGAGCGGATGAGCAGCCAGCAGGCGGACATCCTCACCAGCGAGATCGCCGCCATCCGGCGCAGCGTGGAGCCGGTGGTGGAGCGGGTGTGCGAGCTGTGGCTGCGCCTGCACGGCTTTGACAGTCGGGTGGAGGTGGTGTGGGACGAGGTCAACCTCCAGGACGAGGACATGGCCGCCCGGGCGGAACTGTACCACGCCCAGGCGAGAAGCTTAAAGGGGGGAGACGTGACATGACGGAGATTTGCAAAGCGGCGGCGGTGAAGGCCATCGGACGGGCCGAGGCGGACGACCTGGTCCTCATCAACCGGCTGGCCCGGCGGGAGCTGACCGCCGACGAGGTGTACACCTTTGCCGTGCGCCTGTGCGACAACGACATCGATCGGGACTTCGAGCGGTTTGATGAGGCGGCCCTGGAGGCGCTGGCCGGCCTGTTCGTGGGGGTGGCAGGGGTGTTCGACCACCAGTGGTCCGCCCGGGGCCAGGCCGCCCGCATCTACCGGGCCCAGGTGGCTGGGGATGACAGCGTGCGCACCCAGGACGGCCGGCCCTACCGCTATCTGAAGGGGTGGGCCTACATGGTGCGCACTAAGGACAACGAGGGGCTCATCGCTGAGATTGACGCCGGCATCAAGCGAGAGGTGAGCGTGGGGTGCGCCGTGGACCGGGTGGTGTGCTCCATCTGCGGCCAGGACCTGGCAGACTGCCCCCACCAGAAGGGGGAGGAGTACGACGGTCAGCTGTGCTGCGGGGTGCTCACCCACCCCACCGACGCCTACGAGTGGTCCTTTGTGGCGGTACCAGCCCAGCGGAAGGCGGGGGTCATCAAGAGCGCCCGCCGCCTGGAGGACGAGGCCCGGCTGGGCCGGAAGTACCTGAAGGAGCTGCGCCGGGAACTGGTGCGGCTGGTGGGCATTGCCGAACCGGAGGCGGACCACGCCCTGCTGGAACGGGTGGCGGACAAACTGGACGAGGAGGAGCTGATGGGGCTGACCAAGCTGTACCGGGGCAAGGCGGACCGGCTGCTGTTGCCCAGCGTCCAGCTGCGATACGCCCCGGAGGAAGTGCCCTTTTCCTCCGACGAGCCATTTCGGATCTGAGGGGGGACAGACATGGAGCAGCAGGTGCTGACGTATGTGCGGAAGTTGAAAAAGACGGATGTGGACGAGGACGTGGTGGAGCTGCTGTGCCGGTGTGCCTGCGGGCGGCTGGACAGCCTGCTGGCCGACGGGGTGAGCTCTCAGGACTGCGGGGAGAGCTACCTTCTTGCGGCGGCCTGGCTGGTGCTGGACTGGCTGGAGCAGTTGGAGGCGGGCGGCGATGTCACCGCCCTCACCGCCGGGGACATGACGGTGCGCCGGGAGCGGGCGGACGGCAGGAGATACCGGGCCGCCCTGGAGCTCATGGGCCCCTATCTGAAGGATGAGGGCTTCGTGTTTCGGGAGGTGAGGGGATGATAGACGCCTTTGACTGGGTCATCCGGGCCTACGGCCGGGAGATGGCCTGCTATGACAGCGGCGGGGCGGCCAAGGGCAGCGCCATGGCCATTGTCCAGCCTATGACCGAGGCGGAGTGGCAGTACACCGCTGGGGCGCTGGGCAGCTACCGCACCGATCGGTTCCTCTGCCTGGCCCAGACCAGCCTACCCCTGGACGGCATGGGGGACGGAGGCTGGGTCACCTGGAACGGGGAGAAGTATGAGGTGATGACGGTGCGCCCGGTGCTGGTAGCCGGACAGGCCACCCATCTGTGGATAGCCCTGCGCCCGGCGGAGGAGCAGGCATGAGCGGGGCGCTGGAGACTTTGCGCCAGGCAGTGGCGGCGGCGTTGAACGCCGGGGGCGTGAACGCCGTGGCCGCCCTGGAGCCGGAGGCGCGCCGCCGCTGGGACGGCCCGGTGGCGGCGGTATCCCTTGCCGGAGTGGAGTGCGGGCCGGGGGGCTTTCAGCACTATCTGGGGGTCTGGAAAAACCCGGACACCGGCCTGGAGGAAGAAGTGTACGGCCGGAAGGCCCAGTTTACCCTGGACCTGGACCTCTACGCCCCCCGGAGCGGGGGGGAGGGGGCCTGCCGGGATGCCCTGGCCCAGGCCGCCGAGACCCTGCTGTGGTCCCTGCAGGACGCAGGCCACAC
>CAJLWS010000241.1 GCA_905210385.1 uncultured Eubacteriales bacterium
GGCCAGCGCCAGCTGCTGGCCATCGCCCGGGCGGTAATCAAGGACGCGCCCATCTATATCTTCGACGACAGTTTTTCCGCCCTGGACTTCCTCACCGAGTCCCGCCTGCGCGCCCGGCTGCGCCAGGAATTGGGGGACCGGACCCAAATCGTGGTCACCCAGCGTGTGACCACTGCCCGAGGCGCCGACCACATCTTCGTCATGGACCAAGGCCGGCTGGTGGACCACGGGAAGCACGAAGATCTGCTAACGCGCTGCCAGGTCTACCGGGAGATCTACCTCTCCCAGACGGGAGGTGAGGGCCAATGAGACGGAGAACCGTCCATGAAGAAGTGAAAATGACCACCCGCCAGCGCCTGTCCATCTACGGCAAGCTGATCCTGGAGGCCCGGCCCATCTGGAAGTGGCTGGTCCTGAGCTGCCTTCTGTGCCTGATCATCATTGCCTGCGCGGTGATCTCCCCCCAGCTGATGGGGGATGTAACCAATACCATTTACGACTACTGGGCAGCCAGCTCCGGCGGCGGGGATGCCTTCCCCCTGGTGGAGGCCATCACCCCCACCCTGCTGCTCCTGCTGCTGTCCTATGTGATCAGCTCTGTGGTGCGCTGGCTGAACATGTACCTGATGAACAACGTGGTCAGCCATCACTACACCTGCGCCATCCGCATCCGCATGTCGGACAAGATCCGCCGCCTGCCGGTGAAGTTCGTGGACGGCACCCCAGTGGGCCAGATCCTGGAGAACATGACCGGCGACGTGTCCGCCATGGGCAACTCCATCCACCAGATCGTGGAGATCCTGGTACAGGGGGTGCTGCAGCTGGTCTTTATCGCTGCGGCCATGTTGCTGGAGGACTGGCGGCTGGGCCTCATCGTGCTGGCCACCGCTCCCCTGTCCTTCCTCCTGTCTGTCAAGATCTCCGGGGCCAGCGGCCAATACCACCGGGCCTCCCTCCGGGAGAACGCAGAGATCTACTCTGTGGTGGAGGAGAGCTACACCAACTTCGCCACCACCAAGGCCTATAACCTGGAACGGGCTATGGAGGAAAAGCACGCTCAGGCCAACCGACGCCAGCGTGAGGCCCAGGCCAAGGCCAACTTCGTCACCAGCCTGGTTCAGCCCTCCGTCACCCTGTTGGGAGCGCTGACCTACATCGTGATCAACCTGGTGGGGGGCTGGCTGGCCGTGCGGGGGGCCGTCCCCATCGGGGTGGTGGTCACCATCGTGCTCTTCGCCCGGCAGTTCTCCGCCCCCATGGAGCAGATCGCCAACGGCCTGAGCCAGATGCAGCGGGTCACCGCCGCCTCCATCCGTGTATTCCAGTTCCTGGAGCAACCGGAGGAGGATCCACGGCAGGGGGACGTGGATCCCCGGCAGATCCAGGGCGAGGTCGTCTTTGACCATGTGGCCTTCTCCTACAATCCGGACCAGCCTTTGATCCGGGATCTGAACTTCACCGCCCACCCCGGTCAGACCGTGGCCATTGTGGGCCCCACTGGGGCGGGCAAGACTACCATCGTCAACTTGCTCATGGGTTTCTATGACATCTCCGGCGGGGAGATCCTCATCGACGGCCGACCCATGTCCCAGATGAGCCGGGACCAAGCTCGGGAGCTGTTTGGCATGGTGCTTCAGGAGACCTGGCTGTTTCGGGGTACTGTGGCGGAGAACATCGCTTACGGCCGTCCGGACGCCACCCGGGAGGAGATCATCCAGGCTTGTGACGACGCCTATTGCGATCACTTCATCCGCACCCTGCCCCAGGGCTACGACACCGTCATCGGGGACGAGACCACCACCCTGTCCGGTGGACAAAAGCAGCTGCTCACCATCGCCCGGGCCATCCTGGCCGACCGCAGGCTGCTCATCCTGGACGAGGCCACCTCCAATGTGGATACCCGCACCGAGATCCTCATTCAGAAGGCCATGGACAAGCTCATGCGGGGGCGCACCTGCTTCGTCATTGCCCACCGCCTGTCCACCATCGTCCACGCCGACCGCATCCTGGTCATCCGGGATGGGGACATTGTGGAGCAGGGCACCCACCAGCAGCTGCTGGCCCTGAACGGGTTTTACGCCCAGCTGTACGCCAGCCAGTACGACCAGGCCATCTGATCCCAACGCTCCCGCTGCCGCCCCACGCGGCGGCGGGAGTTTTTCCTGCCCTGCCCCCATACGGCTACCGGGCCTGTCCTTCCCGGGGTTCTTCTGTTCCCCGCCCTTGCCGTCCTTCCTTGCCCAGCATTATGTAAATCAAAACCATGCTTTTACAGGGAAAAGAACTTCGATGCATGGTTTTCCATTTTTAGTAAAAATCGCGTGAACTGCTTCTCATCACACAGGTTTAACCCTGTGGAAAACTCTGTGGAAATTGTGGATAACTCTCCGTATGCAAAATTACGGTCCAAATTATGAAGACCGCATTTTTCTTTTTGATTTTTACTGGTTCCCCGCTGAAATGGCCCCATAGCGCCCCATCCTTCCTCCCCTCCGCTCCACAGGAAGGGCAACGCCATTACAAACAGTATAAAGGGCCTGAGGCGTGCCGCCCCAGGCCCTTTTTGTCGCTATATCTTCCTCAGCCCCTGGAGATATCCAGACTGGCCTTGGCATTTAAATTCCAGCCGGCGGTGTTCCCCGCCTGGTATTCGTAGTATCCCTGGCAGCCGATCATGGCGGCGTTGTCGCCGCACAGGGACAGGGGCGGCATCCACAGCCTGGTGCCTGCCTGCTGGCAGGCATGAGTCAGGTCCGCCCGGATGCGGCTGTTGGCGGCCACGCCGCCGGCGGTGGCGATCTTGTGGTAGCCCAGCATCCGGTCGGCCTCCATCACCC
>CAJLWS010000242.1 GCA_905210385.1 uncultured Eubacteriales bacterium
GGTTGATCTCAATCTCCCGGGTATAGGGAGCATCAGGATCGGCCTCAAATGCCGTGTACGGGCGGTCCACCCTCCCCTTCAGGTAGGCGGTGGTCTTTTCATCCACTGGGAAGATCCCGTTCTTGGCTCCTGCCTCAATGGCCATGTTGCAGATGGTGAACCGATCGTCCATGTCCAAGCTGGCCACCCCGTCCCCACAGAACTCCAGGGACTGATACAGGGCTCCATCCACGCCGATCCGGCCGATCAGGTGGAGGATCACGTCCTTGCCGCTCACATATTGGCCTAGGGTACCGGTGAGCTTGACCTTGATGGCGCTGGGGACCTTGAACCAGGCCAGGCCCGTAGCCATGCCGGCAGCCATGTCGGTGGAGCCGACTCCGGTGGAAAAGGCCCCAAGGGCGCCGTAGGTACAGGTATGGGAATCCGCGCCGATGATCACCTCACCAGGAGCGGCCAGCCCCTTTTCCGGGAGCAGCGCGTGCTCAATGCCCATCTGTCCCACATCGTAGAAGTGGGTGACCTGGTGCTCCCTGGCAAACTCCCGGCAGACTGCACACAGCTGCGCGGACTTGATGTCCTTACAAGGCGTGGAGTGGTCCAGCACAATGGCGATCTTGTCCTTGTCAAAAACCGAGGTAAGCCCCGCTTTGCGGAACTCCGTGATGGCCACCGGGGTGGTGATATCGTTGCCCAAAACCAGGTCCAGCTTGCCCTCGATCAGCTGCCCGGCCTCTACCTGATCCAGCCCCGCGGACCGGGCCAGGATCTTTTGCGTCATGGTCATACCCATGCAATCGCCTTCCTTCCTGCAGATTGATTGAATCCAGTATGCCAGAAGTCTTGCGAAAAGAATGTAAAGTATGATACAATCTTGGTACAGGAGGTGGTTACAGTGCTCATTTGGGATTTGCTGGGCGAAGGGCGTCAGCCTAAGCGATACGGTCCAGGACAGATGATCTATTTGCAGGGCATGATGCCCGATTGCTTCTACTATCTGCAGCAGGGAGAGGTCCGCAGCTTTATCAGCCTGGATTCCGGCGAGGAGCGGGTGCTGACCATCCACCGATCCGGTGACCTGATGGGAGAGGCGTCCTTTTTCGACAATTGTCCCCGGGTGTCCTCCGCCATGGCGGTGGAGGAGAGTTTGGTCTATTCCGTGAACCAGAGGCAGCTGGATGGGATCTTCCTGCGACATCCGGAGCTGGCCCAGCCCATGCTGCAGTATCTTGCCAGAACAGTGCGCATTCTCTCCCACCATGTGGGTAACGCCTCCCTGCCTGCTCAGCAGCGGGTTGCCCGCTATCTTCTCGACCAGCCCAAGGACGGGCAGGGGCTGCTCCACTGCACCCATGAGGAAATCGGTCAGGCCGTGGGGGTCAGCCGAGTAACTGTCAGCCGGATTTTGGGGCAGCTCAGTCAAAAGGGCATTCTCAAAACCAGGTATGGCTCACTATCCCTGTCAGACTCAGAGCGACTTCAAAAAATAGCGCAGGGCCTTCCATAGCCTGCCAAGCTAATTCTGTATTTATAAGGCAAGTGGGAAACAGTTTCGTACTGTTTCCCACTTGCCTTATAAGAACCGGAAATATCTCAGGTCTCATCCTGAAGGGCATCGTAGCCGGTCTCTCCGGTACGCACCTTTACCACCTGTTCCACGTCATAGACGAAGATCTTACCGTCCCCAACCCTGCCGGTGTACAGCGCCTGTTTGGCCGCGTCCACCAGCACCTGAGTGGGGATCTTGCTGACCACCACGTCAATTTTCACCTTGGGCAGCAGCCGGGCCTCCACAGGAGCACCCCGGTAGTAGGTCTGGTGACCCTTTTGCGCGCCATAGCCGAACACATTGCTCACCGTCATCCCCGTGACTCCCAGCTTCTCCAATGCGTCCTGGAGCTGGGCGAACCGGGACTGGTTGGTGATGATGGACACCCGGGTCAGCTTCGGCCCGCCGTCGCTGGGCGTGGCAACCTTATGGACCACGGGCACCGCCTCGTCGGCACTGGCCGCCGGAGCGACCGCAGGTCTGGCGCTCCCTTCCTCTGAGGCGAACTCGCCTATGGAGGCCGCCGCGGCGAAGTCGGGATAGGCCATGTTGCCGTGCTCCCCGATGTCCAGGCCGGCCAGCTCCTCCTCCCGGGACACCCGGATACCAATGGTCTTCTTCAGTACCAGCCAGACAACGGTCGAAGTGACGAAGGTGAACGCCCCCACGGCTACGACGCCCAGCAGCTCCACCCCCAGCAGGGAGAAGCCACCACCGTAGAACAGGCCGTTGGCGGTGGACAGGGTGGTGACCCCCTCCTTGGCGAACAGACCCACGCAGATGGTGCCGAATACCCCGCAGCCCAGGTGAACCGAGGTGGCGCCCACAGGGTCGTCGATCCTGATGCGGTCGAAGAACACCACCAGGAACACCACGATCACCCCGGCGATAGCCCCCACCAGCAGGGAGACCTCCACGGTGAAGTAGGCGCAGCCGCCGGTGACCCCTACCAGGCCGGCCAGGCAGCCGTTGATGGTCATGCCTAGGTCGGGCTTGCCCAGGAAAATCCAGGCGGTGATGGTGGAGGTGAGCACCGCGGCGATGGCGGAGGTGTTGGTGGTCACCAGGATGTGCATCACGTCGGAGGGGTTCTGGAAGCTCATGGTGGAGCCGGGGTTGAAGCCGAACCAGCCCAGCCACAGAACGAACAAGCCAATAACCGCCAGGGACATGTTGTGGCCCGGGATGGCCCGGGGCCTGCCGTCCTTGCCGTACTTGCCGATGCGGGGGCCCAGGATTAGGGCGCCGGACAGGGCCGCCCAGCCGCCCACGGAG
>CAJLWS010000243.1 GCA_905210385.1 uncultured Eubacteriales bacterium
TGCGCTGTCTGTTCGGTTTATTCCCCGCCCTGGGTGCGGGCCAACCCCTCCCGGAAGGCCTCCAGGGTCTCCTCCGTCTCGTCCAGCCAGTAAGGCCGAGCAGGGGTGTCCCCATCGAAATCGGCATAGCTGAACCATACGGCAATCTTGATGTTGGGGTAATCTCCGATGTGATCAAACATGTTGTTGATCCAGGCCACCTTGTCCCCGCCAATGCTGGAGGAAGCAAACTCCGTGATGATCCAGGGATACTGAGAAAAATGGGGCAGGTACATCTCCTGGATCTCGTCATAGATCACGTCGAACTCCCGCCACTGTTCGTTCCATTGGGTATAGTAGGTGCCGTTGTTGTACCCCGTCACCCCCAGCATCTGGAAATCGTCCTCGCCGGGGCAGTAGGCCAGGGAGTCGTTCCACTTGGAGGGCGGGGCATTGCGGTCGTTGGGGTTGAAGATCCAAATACAGTTGTCCACCCCTTCCTCCTGAAAGATCTGATAGATCCGGTGCCACACGCTGACAAACAGCTGCGGATCACCCAGATTTACCACCCCGCCGTAGCTGGTCCAGTCGGAGTTCATCTCATTATTCACCCGGAACAGGAAGGGGTGACCCCAGTCCGCCGCCTGGCGGGCAAAATCCCGAATTTGGCCATCCAGTTTCCCCCGGTAGAGGTCCAGCAGCGGGGAGCGGGCGAACATGTCTTCGTTATTGTTATCTGTCACCTGGAAGGTAAGCTCCACGATACGGCCGTTCTGCCGGTTCTCCTCCATAAATTCTGTGGGGAAGTCAGTGTTCAGAGGCACGTAGGACAGGATGACGTCAAAGGTGTAGTCCAGCGCTTCCTCCATCTGGGGTACTGTCTCTCGGATTCCGGTCTCATAGATATCTTGGGTGAACACGCCCCAGCGCAGCCGGTCCCCGTTGGTGATGTCGGAAAACAGCTGTGCGGTCTCCTCCGTCCAGTTCTCCGGCAAGGTGAGGGTATAGTCCGTGGTGTACACGCCCTCCCCAGTGGGGTCAAACACCTGAACCTGGGAGAGGGCCTGGCACAGCTCGTCCCGCAGGGCGGCGTCCCCGCTGTTGTAGCGGCACAGAATCCGCAGGTACTCCCGGCTGGGGGTATACACCGTGGCGTAGAGGTAGCCGTCGTACACCGCATCCCCCGGCTCCTGGATCACCGCAGAGATGAACTCCACTCCACTCTCGTCCGTCCACCGCTCCACGCTCACCTGATTGTTCTCCTGCCACTCCTGGCTGAGCAGGAAGCGGTACTCATAGTGCTCCACATGGTCCCGCACCGAGCTGTCGGTAAACAGGAAGGGCAGGAAGGTGGACAGCTCGAAGCGGACCACTTCCCCGATGCCGTTGTAGGTGGCGGTCTCCCGGGAGATGGTGGCGTCAAATCCTTCCCCCTCCGCCCGGGTGAACAGAGGGGACAGGGTGAAATCAAACTCCGTTCCCGCCGGGAAGTCCAGCAGATACCCGTCCAGCTCGTTCACCAGCCGGGTCACCGTCCCGTCCTCATACACCGTTTTCCGGTCGGTATGGCCGTCCAGGGCGTCCACCGCCTGGCCGTCCCCGTAGAGCTGGGTGGTGTAGCCCTCCGCCAGCCCGGCGGTGGCCTCCTCCTGGGAGATGGGGTCCATCCCCAGCACGTCGTACAGCAGGGCCCGCTTCACCGGCAGCAGGTAGGGGTTCTGGGAGGAAATGAACTCCCACAGGCAGGCGATCAGCCCCAGGGCGACGAGCACCAGCAGGGCCGCCGCCCAGCGGGGCAGTTTCTTTTTCTTGGCTTCCATGGCGATCCCTCCACAGCAGGAGTTTACTCCATTATACCGTCCCGGGCGGGATGGCGCAAGCCCCAAAGCCAGACAGGCCGCCGGGGTGATTGCCCGGCGGCCCTGACTATCTCCTTCCATCGTATATCACCGGCATGGGCGGACTTTCCTGTGGTGCGTCCTCATCCCCTAAGACGGTTTCCCTGTATACCATCTCCCGTCCCAGACTGTCCATCAGGCGCAGGGAGAACTCCAGCACATCCTCCTGGCCCAGGCGGATCTCCCGCACACCCAGATCATCCCGGCCGTACCAGGTCCCTGTCCTTTCCTGGCTCAGTGCCAGCGGGGCGGACTCCAGCACCTCCCCGTTGAGGGCGACGGTGAGCACCGCCTCCTCCGGCCAGAACAGCTCCGGGTAGCGAGAAAAAATCCGTACCGCCAGATCCTCCGCAGTCACGGTGGCGCTGTTGCCCACGGCAATGGAGTAGAAGTCGGACAGGCTGTCTGCCGAGAGCTGGAACGCCTCCGGGATCAGGCTCTGGGTGACGGCGTTTTCCACCAGCTGCTCCTGGATGACCCCGTCCCCGTCCCGGAGGCGGAGGGTGCAGGCCGTCTCCCAGTTCATGGGCAGTTCAATCTCCGCCAGATAGTTCGGCCCCTCCAGCCACCTCGTCTCCTGCTGCCCGGTCTGATCCTCCCGGGCCCAGTCCAAGGCAAACTGAATCTGCATTCCCGGCTCATAGGTTTTCAGGTTGGCGGACAGGGCCAGGGTCACCGTCTCCCCCGCCGGATCAAAGCCGGCCACCTGGCACTCAAAGCTGCTGAGCAGGCTGTTCTGATCAGCCTGCGCGGCCAGAATCTCCTGAAGCTGGTACTCCATGCTGTTCACCTGGTTGGTGAGATTGCTCACGCTGCTCTCCAGGTAGGCCATCCGCCCGTTCAGCACGTTGTTCAAGGCGCTGTCCAGGCTTCCGATCTTAACACCCAGCACCACCACCAACGTCAGCAGCCCCGCCACCGCGATGAGGGGGGCCTTCCAGCCAT
>CAJLWS010000244.1 GCA_905210385.1 uncultured Eubacteriales bacterium
GGGGGACGGCGCTGCGCGCCGAACAAGCGTTTCCCGCGGCGGGGGAAACCTTGGGGCCGGCGGAATTTATTTTCGGCGGCCCTGATGAAAATCTAGGGTCCCCGCGGCGGCCATGCCGCTGTGGGGAAGCGAGCTGGCTCACTGATATACGGAATGGGAGAAGTTGGCTGCCGAGCTGGAGGAGGCCAAAGGCTGAGAGAGGTATGCCGGCTGGCCTAGGGACCCGCCATGGGAAACGAACTGACTCGCCTATATACTGTTGGATAAAACCTCACGGCGGAACTGGAGGAGACGATAGCATGGGAAACCAGAGTTGGAAGCGGATTCTAAGATGGTTTGTGCTGGGGATCGTCCTGGCTGTAGTCGGCCTCTTTGTGGCTGACCTGTTCGGTACGTTGTTCAACGGGATGGAATATGGAGATGCCGTGTGCCTTGGCTTCGGTGTGTATCTATGTGTCGTGGCTGTAACCTGCGTTGGAGTGATTCTTTCCCATATGGACCATAAGTAATGGATCATAAGTAGGGTCTTTTGGAGCAGTCACTTTCACCATATAGGCGATATTGAATTTCCCGAGTCGGTGACAGAGAATGAAACAGAAGAGAGAATACAAACCCTATCAAGGCAAGCGCCCTATCAGGGGATTAAAAAGATGGCTTATCGCTCTGTTGGCCCTTATATTGGCAGGAATTCTGGCTTTTGCTGCCCTGCTGGGCATTGTACTGGCTGGAGGCCATGACGAGATCCATGGCGACCCAACGGTGATGATCATCCTGGGCTGTCAGCTGCGGGAGGATGGACCGTCTATCCTGCTTCAGGATCGCTTGGATGAGGCACTGGAATACCTAGATGACCACCCGGACATGACGGTGGTGGTGTCCGGAGGACAAGGACCCAATGAACCCACCACCGAAGCCCGTGGCATGGCGGACTATCTTCTGGCCCATGGGATCCCGGAGGGGCAGATCCTGCTGGAGGATCAGTCCCACAATACCAGCCAAAACTTGGCCTATTCCATGCGGGTGCTGGAGGAGGCCGGTGTGGACTGGGAAGGGCGCGTACTAGTGGTGTCCAACGGATTTCATTTGGCTCGGGTACGGATGCTGGCCAACCGGCATGGCCTGGGCCAGGTGTCCACCCTAGCTGCCCCATCCAGCGACTTTGGATCCAGGATTCAGATGTATATCCGGGAGCCTCAGGCTCTGGTGAAATCCTTCCTGTTTGACCGACAAGAGTAAGTGAAGCATATAACCGAGGAAAGGTGAGAGTGTGACCGACAGACTGAAAAGCATAGAGCTGCGCTACGCCCAGATCGAGGCCCGACTGGCGGCAAATGAGACCTACGCCGACCCGGAGCTGGTATCCCGGCTGAACAAGGAGCAGAAAGAGCTGGAGCCCCTTGCTACGGCCTACCGTAGTTTGATGAAGGCACAACAGGCACTGCAGGATGCCCGAGCGCTGCTGTCTGATCCGGAGCTGAAGGAACTGGCCCAGGAGGAGGAGCGTCAGGCTCGGGAGGAAGTGGAACGGCTGGAGCGGGAGATCCAGATCCTGCTGCTGCCCCGGGACCCCAATGACGACAAAAATGTCATCGTGGAGATCCGGGCTGGCGTGGGCGGGGAGGAGTCAGCCCTGTTCGCCCACAGTCTGGTGCGCATGTACACCATGTATGCTGAGGGCAAAGGGTGGAACGTGGAGATCAACTCCATCAATGAAACGGAACTGGGAGGCGTGAAGGAGATTTCCTTCACGGTGATTGGGGAAGGCGCCTGGTCCCGGCTGAAGTATGAGAGCGGGGTCCACCGGGTGCAGCGGGTGCCGGAGACGGAGTCCGGCGGCCGGGTGCACACCTCTACCGCCACCGTTGCGGTGCTGCCAGAGATGGCGGAGGTGGACGTGCAGCTCAATCCCGCGGATGTGGAGATGCAGGTCTACCGGGCCTCCGGCGCGGGGGGACAGCATGTGAACAAGACGTCCTCTGCCGTCCGCCTCATCCACAGGCCTACCGGCACGGTGGTGGAGTGCCAGCAGGAGCGCAGCCAGTTCCAGAACCGGGAGAAGGCCATGCGCCTGCTGGCCTCCCTCCTGTACCAGCGGGAGCAGGAGCGGGTTCAGTCGGAGTACGGTCAGGAGCGGCGCAGCCAGATCGGCACCGGCATGCGCAACGAGCGCATCCGCACCTATAACTTTCCCCAGGGCCGGCTCACCGACCACCGGATCGGACTGACACTTTACAAGCTGGACGCGGTGATGGACGGCGATCTGGACGAGATCATTGACGCGCTGGCCGCCGCCCGGCAGGCGGAGCAGTTAGCGGAACAAAAGGACTGAACCGAGCATGTATACCCATGTGATTTTTGACCTGGACGGAACCCTGCTGAACACCATCGACGACCTGGCGGATGCGGGTAACCATGTGTGCGCCGCCCGGGGCTGGCCTATCCACACGGTGGACGCGTACAAGTATATGGTGGGCAACGGGATTCCCAACCTGGTGCGCCGGTTTGCCCCGGAGGGCACTGGGGAGGAGGAGCTGTCCGCCGCCCTGGCGGAGTTCTCCGCCTGGTATGACCTGCACAAGGAGGACAAGACGGCCCCCTATCCGGGCATCGCCCGGGCGGTGGAGCTGCTCAAGGCTGCCGGGGTGTCGGTGGCGGTGCTGTCCAACAAGGCCCACGCCCTGGCCGCCCCGGTGGTGGAGCACTACTTCCCCGGCCTGTTCCCTCTGGTGCAGGGGGCGCTGCCCGGCGTGCCGGTGAAGCCCGACCCCACCCTCCTGCGCCGGATGCTGGCCCAACTG
>CAJLWS010000245.1 GCA_905210385.1 uncultured Eubacteriales bacterium
GGCGGCCGCCGTCTACGACAGCGTGTCCATTGAGGTGGAGTCCGCCGGCTACCAGTTCCGGGCCAACCACTCCTCCATCAAGTTCAACGGCTTTACCGCGGTGTATGAGGAGAGCCGGGACGACGAGGAGGAGAAGCCCCAGTCCCCGCTGCCCGACCTGAAGGAGGGGGAGTCCCTGCGGCTGAACAGGTTGGACAGCGCCCAGCACTTCACCCAGCCCCCCGCCCGGTATACCGAGGCCACTCTCATCCGGGCTCTGGAGGAGCGGGGGATCGGTCGGCCGTCCACCTATGCCCCCACCATCTCCACCATTACCGATCGGGAGTACGTGGTCAAGGAGGGCCGCCATCTGCGGCCCACCCCCCTGGGTGAGGTGGTCACCGGGCTGATGAAGGATAAGTTCCCCGACATCGTGGACCCGGACTTCACCGCCCAGATGGAGGGCGAGCTGGACAAGGTGGAGTCCGGCGAGGTCCAGTGGAAGCAGCTGTTGGGCGACTTCTACCAGGAGTTTGATGCGGAGCTGCATAAGGCGGAGAGCGACCTGGACGGGGAGCGAATCAAGGTGCCCGACGAGGTGACCGAGGAGATCTGCCCCCAGTGCGGACGTAACTTAGTGATCAAGTCCGGCCGGTTCGGCCGGTTCCTGGCCTGTCCCGGCTGGCCAGAGTGCAACTTCACCATGCCGCTGGTGGTGGAGATGCCTGGTAAGTGCCCCAAGTGCGGCGCCCGGCTGGTCAAGCGCACTGGGATGAGCAAGAAGACCAACAAGCAGTACACCTACTACTGCTGCGAGCATCTCAACAGCAAGGACGAGTCCAAGCGGTGCGACTTCATGACCTGGGATGTGCCAGTGAAGGACAACTGCCCCGTGTGCGGCCAGACCATGTTTAAGAAGTCCGGCCGGGGGTATAAGCGGCCCTTCTGCATCAACCCCGACTGCTCCAACTTCACCCCGGAGGAGAAGCGGGGCGGCTATGTGAAAAAACCGTCTGATGCGGCTGCCGACGGGGAGGCTGCTCCGGCCGGGGAGACCGCAGGAAAGAAAACCGCGGCCAGGAAGACCGCCGCGAAAAAGACGGCAGCCAAGAGGATCACGGCAAAGAAGGCTGCTGCGAAAAAAGAGGCGGAGGAATAAAATCAGACCCGGTTCAGCTCCATGGCCAGGGAAAACCCCGCCTGGAAGGCGGCGTCCATCATGGCCCAGTGGACGATCTGCTGTTCTCCCAGTAGATTGTCCAGGATTTGGGTTTGTTCCGGGGTGAGGCAAGCGCGCAGGGACTGCTCCTGTTTCTGGGCGCAGTCTTTGGCATCCTGATACTCCCGGTCCCGGCACAGATAGCCCGGCATGAGATCGCTCTGGGCATATTGTATCAACAGGTCCATCCAAGCTGTCATTTTAATCACTCCATTCAGAAACATGAACAATATGACTGCATTATACACAGTCAAAATGTTCGTGTCAAGTGGCGCTGAGGTGTTTTTGTGGTTAAATTTTCAGAGAGAATCAAAAGCGAACGCAATAGGCTGGGATTGAAGCAAAGCGATGTAGCGGCACATCTCGGGATTGAAGTGCGTTCCTATCAATATTATGAATCCGGCCGGCGCAGGCCGGATTATGAGGGGTTGGTCGCCCTGGCCGACTATTTTGGCGTGACCACGGACTATCTCTTAGGCCGCACTGATACTCCCAAGTAAGAGGAACCTTTTATATGCAAGAGAAGATACAACCTGTTACCGTCATCGGTGCGGGGCTGGCGGGCTGCGAGGCGGCCTGGCAGCTGGCCCGGCGGGGGATCCCTGTCACCCTGCGGGAGATGAAGCCCCGGAAGATGACCCCCGCCCACCACAGCGAGGATTTCGCCGAGCTGGTGTGCTCCAACTCCCTGCGGTCCGATCAGCTGGAAAACGCGGTGGGACTGCTCAAGGAGGAACTGCGCCGCTGCGGTTCCCTGATCCTGCGCTGTGCCGACCAGACCCGGGTGGAGGCGGGGGGCGCTCTGGCAGTGGACCGGGAGGGATTTTCCCGGGCGGTCACCCAGGCCATCCGGGAGGAGCCCAACATCACCGTGGCAGAGGGGGAGGTGACCGCCATCCCCGATGGGGAGGTGGTCATCGCCACCGGGCCACTGACCTCGGACGGGCTGTCCCAGGCCATCGGGGCGCTGTTCCCCGACAGCCGATACCTGAACTTCTTTGACGCCGCCGCCCCCATCGTCACTTTTGAGAGCGTGGACATGGACCACGCCTGGTTCGGCTCCCGGTATGGAAAGGGGAGCGACGACTATATCAACTGCCCCATGAGCCAGGAGGAGTATCTGGCCTTTTGGAGGGAGCTGTGCGCCGCCCAGGAGGCGGAGGTCCATGGCTTCGAGGATAAAAATGTGTTCGAGGGCTGCATGCCGGTGGAGGTGATGGCCCGCCGGGGGGAGCGAACGCTGTGCTTCGGCCCGCTGAAGCCCAGGGGGCTCACCGATCCCCGGACGGGGCGGGAGCCCTACGCCGTGGTGCAGCTGCGCCGGGACAACGCTCAGGGCACGCTGTACAACCTCGTGGGCTTTCAGACCCACCTGAAGTGGGGGGAGCAGAAGCGGGTGTTTTCCATGATCCCTGCCCTGAGAAACGCCCAGTATGTGCGCTATGGGGTAATGCATCGGAACACCTATCTGGACTCCCCTCGGCTGTTGGACCGGTACTACCGGGTTCGGGGCAGCGAGCGGATTGTTTTTGCCGGTCAGATCACCGGGGTGGAGGGTTATGTGGAGTCCACCGCCTCCGGCTTTCTGGCGGGG
>CAJLWS010000246.1 GCA_905210385.1 uncultured Eubacteriales bacterium
CGGGACAGGTCGGCCAGCCGCAGCCCGGCGGCCACCGAGACAAGGACCTTGTCCTCCCCCGCCTCATGGCAGCGCCGGAGGACAGGACCCAGGCCGGACAGTACCCCTTCCATCATCTGGGGCTTGACGCACAGGAAGACATACCGGGCGCCCTCCACCGCCTGGGCGTTGTCCGCTGCCGCGGCGCACCCCAGCTCCCCGGCCAGGGCCTCCGCCTTGGCGGCCGTCCGGTTGGACAGCACCACCTCCCCCGGGCCAATGGCCCGACAGGCGGCCCGGGCCAGGGCGGAGCCCATGTTCCCCGTACCGATGAACGCGGCTGTTTTCAAGGAAATCCCGACCTTTCCACGGTAGTTTGCCCCTCCATCATACCACGGCCCTCCCCTCCGGGGCAAGCCGCTATTTCAGAAGGGACCGGTTGATGGCGTTGAGAATGGCCCGCAGGGAGGCCCGGTTGATGTTGTGGCTCTTGCCCACGCCGAATACGTCCTCCCCCTTGGGGTCCTTTAAGTGAATGTAGCACACCGCCTGAGTGTCCGAGCCGGAGGAGATGGCGTGCTCCTGGTAGTCCACGAACTGGTAGCCGTCGATGGCTCCCTCCGGCAAGTCGTGAAGGGCATTGAAGAAGGCGTCGATGGGGCCGTTGCCCTCGCCGCTGGCGGGCATGACCTTGTCCTTGTAGCCGATCTCCCCCCGGAACTCCACCCAGCTGGCGTCTCCATGGTGGGAATCCTCCTGGAAACTGTGGCGCACCAGCTGATAGGTCTTGGGGGCGGACAGGTACTCTTTGTCAAACAGCTCGAAGATCTGCTGGGGTTTGAGCTCCTTGCCTACCCGGTCGGTCTCCTTCTGGACCACGGCGCCGAACTCGGCGTGCATCGCCTTCGGCAGATCATAGCCGAAGGTGTGCTGCATGACGAAGGCCGCGCCGCCCTTGCCGGACTGGGAGTTGATGCGGATGATGGGCTCGTACTGCCGCCCCACGTCCGCCGGGTCGATGGGCAGGTAGGGCACCTCCCACATGTCGCTGCCGCTCTCCTCCATGTAGTGGAAGCCCTTGTTGATGGCGTCCTGATGGCTGCCGGAGAAGGCGGTGAACACCAGCTCGCCCACATAGGGCTGCCGCTCCCCCACCTTCATCTTGGTGCACCGCTCATACATATCCCGGATCTTGTTGATGTCGTGGAAGTCCAGCTGGGGGTCAATGCCCTGGCTCCACATATTCATGGCCAGGGTGACCATGTCTACGTTGCCGGTGCGCTCGCCGTTGCCGAAGAGGGTGGCCTCCACCCGTTCCGCCCCGGCCAGCAGGCCCAGCTCGGTGGTGGCCACGCCGGTGCCCCGGTCGTTGTGGGGGTGCAGGGAGATGACGGCCCGCTCCCGGCCAGGGAGTTTTCTCAGGAAGTACTCCAGCATGTCGGCAAACTGGTTGGGCATGCAGTTCTCCACTGTGGTGGGCAGGTTGAGGATGACCTTGTTGTCCGCCGTGGCGTGGAGGTGATCCAGCACGGCGGCGCAGATCTCGGCGGCGTAGTCCATCTCGGTGCCCATGAAGGACTCGGGAGAGTACTCATAGCGCAGGTTCATCCCTCCGGCGATAACCGGCTGGGCCATCTCATAGATCAGGTCCGCCGCGTCGGTGGCGATCTTGGTGATGGTGCCGCAGTCGGCGTGGAACACCACCTTCCGCTGAAGTGTGGAGGTGGAGTTATAGAAATGGAGGATGACGTTCTTCGCCCCCTCGATGGCCTCAAAGGTGCGGCGGATCAGATGCTCCCGGGCCTGGACCAGCACCTGGATGGTCACGTCGTCGGGGATGTGTCCCCCTTCGATAAGCTCCCGGCAGATCTCATACTCCGTCTCGCTGGCAGAGGGAAAGCCGATCTCGATCTCCTTCACCCCGATGTCCACCAGGGTGTGGAAGTACTCCAGCTTCTCCTGGAGGTTCATGGGATCGATGAGGGCCTGGTTGCCGTCCCGCAGGTCCACCGAACACCAAATAGGTGCCTTTTGAATGGTGTGGTCCGGCCAGGTGCGCCCTTCGATGGGCTGGGGCTGGAAAGGAATGTACTTGTGAAATCCGGGCTTCAGGTTCATAGCGAGTCCTCCTTTGGCTCATGCGGGGGAAAACAGAAACGCCCCCGACTGCAAATCGTCAGGGGCGTGAAGTTCACGCGGTACCACCCTAATTCCGCCCCAGGTTGCCCGGGGGCGCTCCACGGCCTCTAGTAAGGCCTTGACCAATAACGGGATCTCCCGTCCGTCCCTACTGCGCAAGCGCGGTTCGGGGCGGCGGCTCCGGGGCCAGTATCCGCATGGTTCCCCACATCAGCTTACACCGACCGCCGACTCTCTGGGGTGGGGCACTCCACGCCTTCTTCCCATCTGCGCCTTTTGGTTCATTTTAATGGAGTAAAGTCCCGTTGTCAAGGGGGATTGGCGAGAATTTTCACATTGACAAATACGCCCGCGTATGGTAAGATAACTTTCGCACTTGAGCGGTTGCTCCACCTGGAGAGATGTCCGAGTGGTTTAAGGAGCCGGTCTTGAAAACCGGTGACCCGCAAGGGCCGTGGGTTCGAATCCCACTCTCTCCGCCAAATCATATCGGCTGTATGACAGCGTTTTCATTCTGCCTGCGGAAGTACCCAAGAGGCCGAAGGGGCTCCCCTGCTAAGGGAGTAGGCCGGGAAACCGGCGCGAGGGTTCAAATCCCTCCTTCCGCGCCAAACCGGAGCAAGCAACAAGCTTGCTCCGGTTTTTTGCGCGCGCTACCATTTCTTCCCGGCTC
>CAJLWS010000247.1 GCA_905210385.1 uncultured Eubacteriales bacterium
GGGTGAAGGCGCTGTACGGTGGGACGGTGCCCATGTCCGCTACCCGGCTGGACCTGTACCAGTCTTGCCATTTCAGTCATTTTATGCGCTTCGGTCTGGAGGCCAAGCCCCGGCAGCGGGCCAAATTCCGTCCGTCGGACTATGGCACCTTCATCCATGCGGTGCTGGAGGAGGTGCTCAGCCGGGCGGAGGCCCACGGGGGTGTGGCCGCCCTGGCCGCCGACCCGGCCCTGTGCGACCGACTGGCCCGGGACGCGGCGGACCGCTATGAGCGGGAGACCCTGGCGGGGCTGGAGGGGGAGACCGCCCGGTTCCGCTACCTCTTTGACCGGATGAAGGGGGCGGTGCTGTCGGTGACCCGCAGCGTGGTGGACGAGCTGGCCGCCTCCGACTTCACCCCGGCGCGCTTCGAGCTGGGCTTCGGCAGCGGCAAGGAGCTGCCTCCGGTGGAGGTGGACAACGGGGTCGCCCTGCGCCTGACCGGCTTTGTGGACCGGGTGGACGAGTGGATGAAGGACGGCATCCGTTACCTGCGGGTGGTGGATTATAAGACGGGGAAGAAGAGCTTTGACTTTGCCGACGTGGAGGACGGGCGGGGGCTGCAGATGCTCCTCTACCTCTTCGCCCTCACCCGTCACGCCGATCACTTCGGCCCCGAGCCGGTTCAGCCGGCAGGGGTGCTGTATATCCCCGCCCGCAATCCCTTAGTGGACGGGGAGCGGGGAATGACCGACGCCCAGGTGGAGAAGGCCCGCGGCCGGGCTCTGCGCCGCCAGGGGCTGGTGCTGGGAGAGGAGCCGGTGCTGGAGGCCATGGAGCACGGAGAGGAGGGCAGGCGGTTCCTGCCCGACCGCCCGGAGTTCCAGGTGAGCCGGGAGCAGCTGGAGGAGCTGGACCGGTACGTCACCAAAACCCTGCGCCGGACCGCGGGAACCCTTGCGGCGGGGAGCATCGCCGCCGACCCCTTCTGGCATGACGGGGAGCACAACGCCTGCCGGTGGTGCGACTACCGGGCGGCCTGCCACTTCGAGCCGGAGCAGGGGGACAGCGTGCGCTACCGCCGGAAGCTGGAGGGGAAGGAGTTCTGGAGCTGGCTGGACCGGAAGGAGGGAGGGGAAGAGGATGGCCATTGAGCTGACCGCGAGCCAACGCTCCGTGGTGGACGACCGGGGAGGCAACCTGCTGGTGTCCGCCGCCGCCGGCTCGGGCAAGACCCGGGTGCTGGTGGAGCGGCTGATGGGCTATGTGGAGCAGGGGGAGGACATCGACCGCTTCCTGGTCATCACCTTCACCAACGCCGCCGCCGCCGAGCTGCGGCAGCGCATCGCCGCGGGCATCCACCAGCGGCTGGCCCGCCACCCGGAGGACCGGCACCTGCGGCGCAACGCCACCCTGGTCTACCAGGCCCCTATCTGCACCATCGACGCCTTCTGCCTGGACTTCCTCCGCCAGTGGGGGCATCTGGCGGGGCTGGACCCGGACTTCCGCCTGTGCGACGAGGCCCAGGGGGAGGTCCTGCGCCGCCAGGCTCTGGAGGAGGTGCTGGAGGGGCGGTACGCCGCCATCGGCCAGGACCCCGCCTTCGCCGCCCTGGTGGACGATCTGGCGGGGGAGCGGGACGACCAGACCCTGGAGGACGTGGTGCTGGAGATGCACCGCCGGGTGCAGGCCCAGGCCGACCCGGTGGGCTGGCTGATGGACCGGCGGCGGGGCTTCGGCCTGCCCCCGGAGGCCATGCCCGAGGACACCCCCTGGGGAAAGCTGCTCTTAGCGGACGCGGCCGGGCTGGCGGCGGACTGGCGGGAACAGCTGGAGAGCCTGCTGACGCGGCTGGGGGACGACCCCCTGCTCTCGGCCAACTACGGTCCCTCCCTCCGGGGCACCATCGATGGATTGGAGGTCCTGCAGTCTGCCCTGGAGGAGAGCTGGGACCGGGCGGCGGCCTGCTTCCCCATCCCCTTCCCCCGGCTGGGGGCCAAGCGGGGGGAGTGCGACGAGGCGCTGAAGGCCCATGCCAAGGCTCTGCGGGATCGGTGCAGGAAGCAGCTGACCGACCTGGCCGCCCGGTTCGACGTCACCGCCGCCCAGGCCATGGAGGATCTCCGGGCGGTGGGGCCGGCTATGACCGCCTTGCTGGAGGTGACGGCCCAGTTCGACCGGGCCTTCGTGGAGCAAAAGCGCCGCAGGCGCTTGGCAGACTTCGCCGACTTGGAGCATCTGACGGTGCGCCTGCTCACCGGCCCGGATGGCCAGCCCACCCCTCTGGCCCGGGACTGGGGGAAGCAATATGTAGAGATCATGGTAGACGAGTACCAGGACACCAACGGGGTGCAGAACGCCATCTTCACCGCCCTGTCCAACGGCCGCAACCTGTTCTTCGTGGGGGACGTGAAGCAGTCCATCTACCGCTTCCGCCTGGCCGACCCCACTCTGTTCCTGGACAAGTACCGTTCCTGGCCCCTGCGGGAGGAGGCCAAGGAGGGGGAGGGGCGGAAGATTCTCCTGTCGGACAACTTCCGTTCCCGGCCCGAAGTGCTGGAGGGCACCAACTTTATCTTCCGCAACATCATGACCGCCCGGGCGGGGGAGCTGGACTACACCCCGGCTGAGGCGCTGCGTCCAGGCCGGGAGTTCCCCCCCAACCCGGACTGCCGGGTGGAGCTGGCCTGCGTGGATCTGGAGGGGCTGACCGACCACCCGGAGCGGGGCAAGACGCCCAAGGATCTGGTGGTGGCCCGGGCGGCGGCCCGGCGGATCCGGCGGCTGCTGGACACGGGCCGGCGGGGGGACG
>CAJLWS010000248.1 GCA_905210385.1 uncultured Eubacteriales bacterium
GGCGGGCAGAAGCAGCGGCTGTGCATCGCCCGGGGCCTGCTGAAGAAGCCCAAGGTGCTCATTCTGGACGACTCCACCTCCGCGGTGGACACCGCCACTGACGCGAAGATCCGGGCAGCTTTTGCCCGGGAGATCCCCGGTACCACCAAGATCATCATTGCGCAGCGGATCTCCAGCGTGGAGGACGCCGACCGCATCCTGGTGCTGGACGACGGCCGGGTGGACGCCTTTGACACCCATGAGAACCTGCTCAAGACCAACGCCATTTACCAGGAGATCTATGAGTCCCAGGTCAAGGGCGGCGGCGACTTCGACCAGCCCGCGTGAAAGGAGAGGTGAACGCCATGAATCCAAAGTCATCCAAGCGAGCGGCTACCGGAGTGCTGGGACGGGTCATCCGGTATATGCTGCACTACTATAAGGTCCCCTTTGCCCTTGTCATCCTGTGCATTCTGGTCAACGCCATCGCCACCGTAGTGGGGGCCACCTTCCCCCAGGCCCTGGTGGACGACTACATCGAGCCTATGCTGGCCAGCGGTTCCACCGATTTCAGCGGCCTGGCCCGGGACCTGGTTCAGCTGGCCTGTGTAATGGGGGTGGGCATCATCGCCGCCTACGCCTACAACCGCGTCATGGTCACCGTGGGCCAGGGTACCATGCGCCGGCTGCGGGACGACCTGTTCTCCAGGATGGAGTCCCTGCCCATCAAATACTTTGACACCCACGCCCACGGTGACATCATGTCGGTGTACACCAACGACGTGGACACCCTGCGCCAGCTCATCAGCCAGAGCATCCCCCAGGTTATCAACTCGGTGATCACCATGACGGCCACCCTGGTGACCATGCTCATCCTCAGCCCGGCGCTGACGGTGATTTCCATCGTCACCGCCGTGGTCATGCTGGTGGTGACGGCCAATTTCTCCAAGCTGTCGGGAAAGTACTTCGTCAAGCAGCAGCGGGACCTGGGGGTGGTGGACGGCTTCATCGAGGAGATGCTGGACGGCCAGAAGGTGGTCAAGGTTTTCTGCCACGAGGAGGCGGCCAAGGCGGATTTCCGCCAGGTCAACGAGGCTCTGCGGGACAGTGCGGACAAGGCCAACCGCTACTCCAACCTGCTCATGCCCATCAACGCCAATATCGGTTGGCTGAGCTATGCGGTAGTGGCCATCGTGGGGGCCGTCCTGGCCATCAACGGCATGGCCGGAGTCACCATCGGCACCGTGGTTGCCTTCGTAGGCATGAACAAAAGCTTCACCAACCCCATCACCCAGGTCAGCCAGCAGGTGAACTTTGTGGTCACTGCCGCTGCCGGTGCCCAGCGGGTCTTCGACCTGATGGACCAGACCCGGGAGACGGACGAGGGCTTTGTGGAGCTGGTGGACGTGAAGGAGGACGCCCAGGGCCACTACTCCGAGAGCGACCACCGCACCAACGTGTGGGCATGGAAGAACCCCCGGGCGGAGGAGGGTCAGCGGTTCACCCGCCTGCGGGGTGGAGTGACCTTCGACCATGTGGACTTTGGCTATGACGAGAACAAGCTGGTCCTCCACGATATCAGCCTGTGGGCCAAGCCGGGCCAGAAGATCGCTTTTGTGGGGGCTACCGGCGCGGGCAAGACCACCATCACCAATCTGATCAACCGCTTTTACGACATCGCCGACGGTAAAATCCAGTACGACGGCATCAGCATCAACGACATCAAGAAGGATGATCTCCGTCGTTCTCTGGGTATCGTGCTCCAGGATACCCACCTGTTCACCGGCACGGTGATGGAGAACATCCGCTACGGGAACCTGGATGCCAGCGACGAGGAGTGCATGGCGGCGGCCCAGCTGGCCAACGCGGACGGCTTCATTCGCCGCCTGCCAGACGGCTACAACACCATGCTCGCCGGGGACGGGGCCAACCTGTCCCAGGGCCAGCGGCAGCTGCTGGCCATCGCCCGGGCGGCGGTGGCCGACCCCCCGGTGCTCATCCTGGACGAGGCCACCTCCTCCATCGACACCCGCACCGAGAAGCTGGTGCAGGACGGCATGGACGCGCTGATGACCGGGCGGACCACCTTTGTCATCGCCCACCGGCTGTCTACCGTACGCAACTCCGACTGCATCATGGTCATGGAGCAGGGCCGGATCATCGAGCGGGGCACCCACGATGAACTCATCGAGAGGAAGGGCAAGTACTGCCAGCTCTACACCGGCAACTTCGCCGAGGAAACCGCATGATAAAAGTTCAAGGCCCTCCGGCACACAAACGTGTGTGCCGGAGGGCCTTTGCCGTATTAGGAACAGGGTGTCAGAGCTGGGCGGTGAGAACCGCCTCTGCCACCTTGATGCCGTCCACCGCGGCGGAGGTGATGCCCCCGGCGTAGCCCGCCCCCTCCCCGCAGGGATACAGGCCCCGGAGGCCGGGGGACTGGAGGCTGTCGTCCCGGAGAATGCGCACCGGGGAGGAGGAGCGGGTCTCCACACCGGTGAGGACAGCGTCAGGGTGGGCAAAGCCGCGGAGCTTCCGGTCAAAGATGGGAAGGGCCTGTTTGAGTGTGTCCAGCACATAGTCCGGGAGGACGCCCTCCAAGCTGCCCCAGGTGACGCCTGGGCGGTAGGTGGGCAGCACCATCCCCGGCCCTGTGGAGGGCCGCCCGGCCAGGAAGTCCTCCACCCGTTGGGCAGGGGCGAAAAAATTGACGCCGCCCCGTTCCCAGGCAGCCCGCTCCCATCGCTCCTGGAAGCGCGCCCCGGCCAGGGGGCCGTCCCCGCCGAAGTCGGCGG
>CAJLWS010000249.1 GCA_905210385.1 uncultured Eubacteriales bacterium
TCCTCCGGCGGGGACACCTCGGCGGAGAATCCGGAGCCGGTGGTGGACACCTCCCCCAACGTGATGGACGTGGACCTGGCGGCTCTGGCGGAGAATGCCCCCAACGGGGACATCCAGTGGTTGGCCAACTACTTCAACAGCGTCACCCCCACCAACAGGAACGAGTACACCGGCATGTTTGAGGGGTACAACGTCATCCTCTTTGTGCTGGAGGGCTTCTCCGGCTACGCCCTGGAC
This sequence comes from uncultured Eubacteriales bacterium, assembly GCA_905210385.1. Lineage (GTDB taxonomy): Bacteria > Bacillota > Clostridia > Oscillospirales > Oscillospiraceae > Enterenecus. The sequence continues at coordinate 238 of CAJLWS010000249.1, forward strand.
CCGGAGCTCACCCCAACCCTCTGGCAGATGTCCCATGAGGGCTTCGTGTTTAACAACTACTACACCGCCCTCCACTTCACCAGCACCTCCAACGGGGAGTGCCAGACCCTGCTGGGGCTCTACCCCAAGAACGGCAACCCGGCCACCATGAGCCGCACCGGGCAGCTGGGCACCAACGCCTATTTCTCCCTGGCCCAGCAGCTGGGGCGGCAGGGCTATCAGCTCTTCGGCTACCACGACAACCAGGACATGTACGGCCGGTACGCCTCCCACACCAACCTGGGCTACACCTGGAAACAGTACGTCCCCGGCCACAACGACGACCCTGCCAACCTGACCTGCGAGGAGAACGCGGCGGGCACCGACCGGCTGTGGCCTCAGCGGGACAAGTACATGGTGGAGGTGAGCGTGGATGACTACATCCACCAGGACACCCCCTTCCATGTCTACTATCTCACCGTCAGCGGCCACACCAACTACGGCTGGAACCGGGTGGCCTCCCAGTACCGGGACCTGGTGGCTGACCTGCCCTACAGCGAAAAGACCCAGGCCTATGTGGCGGCTGCCGCCATCGAGGTGGACCGGGCCATGGAGGCGCTGCTGGACGAGCTGGAGGCGGCGGGCAAGCTGGACAACACCCTCATCATCGCCACCGGCGACCACATCCCCTACTCCGATGTGGATGTGCTGGAGGAGCTGGCGGGCAAGCCCTTCGGCAGCTCGGAGGACCTGGAGTACCTGCGGGAGTCCGCCATTGACTTCGACGTGTATAAGAATACCCTCATTATGTGGTCGGCCAGCATGGACGAGCCGGTGGAGGTGGACAAGGTGTGCTGCCAGGTGGACATCCTGCCCACGGTGTCCAACCTGCTGGGTCTGGAATATGACTCCCGGATGCTGGCGGGCAGCGACATCCTGTCGGACAGCGAGGGGCTGGTGGTATTCTCCTCCCGGTGCTGGCAGTCCGACCGGGGCTTCTACAACCGGTTCACCCAAACCTTCACCCCGGCGGAGGGGGTGACCATGACGGCGGAGGAGCAGGAGGAGTACGTCAGCGCCATGCGCCGGCTGGTCAGCTATAAGCTGGACAGCACCGACCTGATCATTGAGAACGACTTCTACGACTACGTCTTCGGCCAGTCCGGAGCATAAAAGGAGGGATGCCCTGTGATCATTCTGCCCGCCATCGACCTAAAGGACGGGAAGGTAGTCCGCCTGTACCAAGGGGACTTTGCCACGGTGCACCAGGTGGCCCGGGACCCGCTGGATACTGCCCGGGCGTTCTACGCCGCCGGCGCCCGGCAGATTCACATGGTGGATCTGGACGGGGCCAAGGACGGGGCGCGGAAGAACGCCGCCCTGGTGGAGGCGGTGGCCCGGCTGGGGTTAAAGGTAGAGCTGGGGGGCGGCATCCGCTCCATGGCTGACCTGGAGGCTGTATTCGCCCTGGGGGTGTACCGGGCGGTGATCGGCTCCGCTGCGGTGGAACGTCCGGACTTTGTGGCCCAGGCGGTGGAACGCTATGGGCCGGACCGGATCGCCGTGGGCATCGACGCCAAGAACGGCCTGGTGCGCACTGCGGGCTGGATGGAGAACTCCGGCCGGGACTACCTGGACTTTGCCCGGGAAATGGAGCGGATCGGTGTCAAGCACATCATCTTTACAGATATTGATACAGACGGCACCCTGGAGGGTCCGGCCTGGAACAGCCTGCGGGCGCTGCGATCCGGCGTGTCCTGCCTCGTGACCGCCTCCGGCGGGGTGGCCAGCAACCAGGACATCCGGGACCTGAAGACCCTGGGGGTGTGGGGAGCCATCATCGGCAAGGCCTACTACGCGGGGACCCTCGATCTGGCCCAGGCGATAAAGGACGGTGGGGAACAGTGTTAGCCAAGCGCATCATCCCATGCCTGGACGTGCGGGACGGCCGGGTGGTGAAGGGGGTCAACTTCGTCAACATCCGGGATGCGGGCGACCCGGTGGAGCTGGCCGCCTACTATTCCGACCAGGGGGCGGACGAGATCGTCTTTCTGGACATCACCGCCACCAGCGACGCCCGGGACACGGTGGCCGACGTGGTGGAGCGTACCGCCGCCCGGGTGTTTGTCCCCCTGACGGTGGGGGGCGGCATCCGCACCTTGGACGACTTCCAGCGGCTGCTGCGGGCGGGGGCAGACAAGATCTCGGTGAACTCCGCCGCGGTGAAGGCCCCCAAACTCATCTCCCAAGCCAAAGAATCTGTAGCAAGCTTGGAAGGTAAGAAGGCATACAAAAAGGAAAATCCGATCACTCCTCCGGGGTCTATCAGTCGGGAACACTTCCAACAGCAATGCACATCCTGTCATCTTTGTGTCAGCAAATGCCCTTCTCATATCTTGAAACCGGCTTTTATGGAATATGGCTTGGCAGGCATGATGCAACCTACTGTTAGCTTTGAGAAAGGATTTTGTAACTTTGACTGTACTGTCTGTGGAGATGTCTGTCCCAATGGAGCAATTCTTCCCATAAGTGTAGAGCAAAAACATCTTACACAAA
>CAJLWS010000250.1 GCA_905210385.1 uncultured Eubacteriales bacterium
GACTCTCACGAGTCCGGCGCTTTTCTGTATCCGGGATTTCCCTATTCGTCGTCGCCGTCGTCCTCCGGCTCCTCGCCCTCCTCGAAGGAAAGGGCAAACTTCTGGCCGCATGCGGGGCAATCCACAACCCCAGCCTCCAGAACCGCATCGTCAATGACCAGATCCTCCCCGCAGTTGGGGCACGCGATCTCAAAGAAGTCCTCATCTTCGAGTTCCGTGTCATCCTCGTCGTCCCCAAATACCTCTTCCTCTACGTCGGACAGATCGTCGGAGATGGCGTCAATCTCCTCGCCGAACTCATCCAGGGTGGCATCCACATTGTCCAGCTGATCGCCGATCTCCTTGAGTACATCCAGCATCTCGGCCAGGATCTTCGCCTCACCGGACTGGGACTTGTCCAGCCCCATGCCGTCAAACAGGCCCTGAATATAGGCAACTTTTTCGGAAATCGTCATGATATTTTCTCCTTTTTCATCATACAGATACGGTCTCGCGTCCCTCCGGGCTTCCCGTGACGGCTCAGCGATCAGCTCTCATACCGCTCCAGGCACTCACTGGTCAGCCCTCGCCGAAATCCACGGGGTATCGGCAACTCCTTGGCGGAATTCAGCCCTTGCAGCGCTCCAGATACTCACCGGTACGGGTGTCAATGCGGATCTTGTCCCCGGTATCGATAAACAGGGGCACCTTGATCTCCGCACCGGTCTCCAGGATGGCGGGCTTGGTTACGTTGGTGGCGGTGTCGCCCCGGAAACCGGGATCGGTCTGGGTGACCTCCAGCTCCACGAAGTTGGGGGGCTCCACCCCAAAGACATTCCCCTTGTAGGACATGATCTTACAAGGCATGTTCTCCTTCACAAACTTGAAGTTTTCTCCCAGCACGCTCTTGTTGATGGGAGTCATCTCGTAGGTCTCCATATCCATGAAGTAGTACAGGTCTCCGTCGTTATAGCTGTACTCCATCTCCTTGCGATCCACAAAGGCCTGTTCGAACTTGGCCGTGGGATTGAAGGAGGTCTCGGTGACAGCCCCAGTGATGACATTCTTCATCTTGGTGCGCACGAAGGCCGCGCCCTTGCCCGGCTTGACGTGCTGGAATTCCACCACCTGCATCACCTTTCCGTCCATCTCAAAGGTAACGCCGTTGCGGAAATCGCCCGCTGTGATCATTGCCATTGGTATCTTCCTCCAGTTCTCAGTTGTATTGAACGGTATCATCGAATCACTGTATTATACCCTATCTGCCTTGATTTTGCAAGGGTTTTTCCGATTCTTAGGCAAGCTCGTCCGTCCGATTACAGAATGATCAGCTCCTTGGGGGAGTGGGTAATATCGATGCAGCCGTCGTCAGTGAGCATGATCACATCCTCAATGCGCACCCCGAACCTGCCCGGCAGATAGATCCCCGGCTCGGCCGACAGGCAGGCTCCAGATGGAATCGGCTTTTCCCACAGGGGGGAGAAGCGGGGGTTCTCATGGATCTCAATGCCCAGGGAGTGGCCGAAACCATGGCCGAAGTACTCCCCATATCCCGCGTCGGCGATGACCTTGGCGCCGATGTTGTGGATCTCCGCGCCGGTGACGCCCCCACGGGCTGCGGCGATGCCCGCCAGTTGGGCCTGGAGCACCGTGTCGTACACCAGCTTCATCTCGTCGGTGGGCTGCCCCACCGCAACGGTACGGGTCATGTCAGAACAGTATCCTCCCACCACACAGCCAAAGTCCATGGTGACGAACTGTCCGGATTGGATCAGATCCTTGCCGGGCACAGCGTGGGGCTTTGAGCCATTCGCTCCACAGGCAACGATGGGGTCAAAGGAGTTGCGCTCCGCCCCCTTGCTGGCCATAAGGTAGGTCAGCTGAGCCGCGATCTCGCACTCGGCCACTCCCGGCTTGAGATAGTTGAGAATCTCAGTAAAGGCCTCGTCGGTAATCCGCTGGGCCTCCCGCATAGCCGCCAGCTCCTCCTCGTCTTTGACCATGCGCAGCAGATCCAGGATCTCGGACGCGGGCACCAGCTCGGCGGTAACCCCCTGCTTCCACTGGTTGTACTCCGCCACAGACATGTAGTTGTCCTCAAAGCCCAGGCGGCAGATATCCTTGTCCGCCACGATGGCCTGGGCCAGCTGGCGGTAAGTCTGTCCGGTGCGGATCATCCCCACCCGAGCCCCGGTCACCTGCTGCTGGGCTACCTCAATGTAGCGGGAATCGGTGTAGTACCAGCTCTCCGTTGGGGTGATGAGGGCCATTCCCTCCCCGTGCAGACCCACGGCGTAGAACTCGCCGGGGGCGGAAGTGACCAGCATGGCGTCCAGGCCGCGGGCGGAGAGCTGGGATGCGATCTTTTCAAAGTGGTTCATAGTGATCTTCCTCTTTTCTAGCAAATAAAACTGGCTTGGTGTGGGATTATCTCATTTCATGGGGATCATAGCGCCGCACTGGGGGCAGCGGAAGACTGCTTCATGGGTGCGGGCGGCCATGGCCATGGGATTGCCGCCCCATCGCCTGCCGCAGTTGGGGCAGCGTACACCCCCGTGCCGGCTGGCAAAGGTCAGCACTGACGCGGCCAGGATGGCCAGCCCCAGGAGGAGCAGCATGAGCTTCCCTTCCTTGGGAAGGCTTTGGGGGAGCAGGAAGGGCAGGCAGAACGCCAACACGCCGATCGCGATCCCCACCGCCAGCTGCCAAGGCTTCATCGCTTTCTTGCTGTGATTCTTGTCCATGCCGACTCCCTTCTGATCCCGCGCCGCTCAGGGGCCTGCCAGCGCCT
>CAJLWS010000251.1 GCA_905210385.1 uncultured Eubacteriales bacterium
GCCGTGGCGCAGAGCGCCGGCCTGGCCAGTGACGCCGCCGCCGGTGACGGTGGCCTCCACATCCACCTTGCCGATGGTACTGGTGGTGTTCAGGGGCTGGCGGACCACCATCTTCAGGGTCTCCAGACCGAAGTACTCCTCAATATCCCGGCCGTTGATGGTGATGACGCCGGTGCCGTTGGGGATCAGATGGACGCGGGCCACGGAGGACTTCCGGCGGCCGGTGCCGTAGTGATAAGGCTTCTTGCTCTTGTACATGGTCGCTTACCTCCTTATTCCGCGGTCCAGGCCTCGGGCTTCTGGGCAGCGTGCTTGTGCTCGGCGCCGCGGTAGACCTTCAGCCGGGTCAGGGAATCCTTGGTGATGATGTTGCGGGGCATCATGCCGCGCACGGCCACCTTCATGGCCAGCTCGGGCTTGGTTTGCATCAGGGTGCGGTACTTGGTCTCTTTCAGGCCGCCCACCCAGCCGGAGTGGGTGCGGTAGTACTTCTGGTCCAGCTTCTTGCCGGTGAGGATGGCCTTCTCGGCATTGATGATGACCACGAAGTCGCCGCAGTCAGCGTGGGGGGTGTACTCGGGCTTGTGCTTGCCGCGCAGCAGGGCAGCGGCGGTGGCGGCAGAGTGCAGCCGCCCGGCCAGCACCCCGTCCCGGATGAGCCAGGAGCGGGTCTTGCGCACCCCCTCGTCGTCGTAGGGCAGGTAGCCGGAGCCCATCTCCGCCCCGTCATCGTAGATGGACAGCAGGTCCGAGGCCACCTTGGTGCCCATGGCCCACTCCTTCATCATGCTCTCGTCCCCCAGCATGAAGTCGGACTCGCTCTTGTGGCCGAAGCTCTCGTGGGCGAACACCCCCGCCACCTCCGGGGAGAGAATCACCGGGTACTGCCCTGGCTTCACCGGCACGGCGTGTTTGGCAAAGTCCATGGCCCGGCGGTACTCGGCCAGAATGGCCTCATCGGTGACGTTTAGGTCATCAAAGTGGTTGGCGTAGAAGGTCTTGGACTCGGTGAGGGGGACCTCCCCCACCCGCAGGGTGAACTGGGCCCGCAGGCCGCAGGCCTGATAGTCCCACTCCACATCGCAGCCCAGGCTGGACTGGATGTGCTTCACCCGGTACTCGTCCGCCAGGCGCACCGTGGCCACCGCCACCCCCTCCTGCCCAGCCACTAAGTCATGGCAATGGCGCACCAGCTCCTCCTTCCGGGCGTGGGGCACGTCGGTCTCCCGGCGGCCCTCATACCGCATCACCCGGTCCCGGTTGGACTGGAGGCGTTTCACTATCGGGTCGGCCAGAATGTCCGGGTTTGGCGTGGCCATGGCCGCCAGGCCGTCCAGCTCCTCCTGGAGCCTGTCCAGGTCGGTGGTCACAGCGTAGTACCACATCTTCCCGTCGTATACTCTGAGCAGGGCTCCCTTCTCCCGGCGCACCCGGTTGACCTCCCACGCTCCATCCACATAGGTTAGGGCGGTGGAAAATACGTCCTCGGTCCGCACATCAGAAAACAGCTGCTCTGGGAATCGAATCATGGTCGAGTCCCCCTTTCCTGAAATTGCCCCTATTGTACTCCGTTATACTTCGTCTGTCAAGGTATTTCATATAAAAACACACCCCCGGTGTAACCAGGGGCGCATTTATATTTGCCGGCCTCAGCCCTTTCCCTTGGGATCCTGGGGCAGCTCTCCTCCCCGGATCTTTTCAAGTGTGCTGGATAGGGTAGCCGCCTCCTGCAGTTCCAGCAGCTCCCCGATGAGACGGTTGGATAAGAGGAAGCCCTCCGGGGTAAAATGCCAGCGTCGGCCTGCCCGGACAGCCCAGCCCTGCTGCTCGTACTGGGCCAGCTTGGCAGCAATGGGGTCAAAGTTCATATAGTACTCCCGGCGGTACTCCCACTCCTCAATGCCGTGGGTGGTGCGCAGGCGGAGCATCAAGTACTCGCTGCCCCGCTCCCGGGGCGGAATCCGCTCCGACTCGGCCAGCACCTCGCCCCCCTCCAGCATCCCCCGGATATACTGTTCCAGGTCCCTCACATAGGCATAACGGCAGCCGAAGTCGGAGTGGGCAGCCGCCCCGATCCCGATGTAGGGCAAGCCCATCCAGTATTTCAAATTGTGCCGGGACTGGAAGCCAGCCCTGGCGAAGTTAGAGATCTCATACTGGTCATAGCCCGCCTGGGCCAGCCGGCATACCGTCCACAGGTAGCGCTCGGCCTGCTCGTCGTCGTCGGGCAGCCGCTCCCCCCGCTCCACCCGGTCGGCCAGGGGAGTGCCCGGCTCCACCGTCAGCCCGTAGCAGGACAGGTGCTCCGGCTCCAACTTCAGCGCCTGCTCCACCGACTCCCGCCAGCTCTCCATGGTCTGGCCGGGTAGGCCGTAGATCAGATCCAGGTTCAGGTTGCGGATCCTGGCCTGGCGGACGGCAGCCACCGCGTCCACCACTTGCTGGAAGGTGTGGGGCCGGTGGACGCTTCGCAGCTCGGTGTCGCAGGCCGACTGCATTCCCATGGAGATCCGGTTGACCCCCAGGCGGCGCAGGTGGCGCAGCATCTTAAGATCCACGCTGTCCGGATTGACCTCCAGAGTGACCTCCGCCCCCTTGGCCACGTGAAATTTCTTCTTCACCGTGCCCAGCAGCTCCGCTAGCCGCTTTTCCCCGTACCAGCTGGGGGTGCCCCCGCCGAAATAGACGGTGTCTACCGGGATGCCCTGGGCCAGGGGCGCAGTCTCCCGGATGTGGGCCAGCAGGGCCCGCTGGTAGTCCCC
>CAJLWS010000252.1 GCA_905210385.1 uncultured Eubacteriales bacterium
TTACCGACGTGCCCGAAGGGGCCTACTACTATGACGCGGTGTACTGGGCCGTGGAGAACGGCATCACCGTGGGGGCCACCGCCACCACCTTTGATCCGGCTGCCGTCTGTACCCGCGCCCAGGCCGTTACCTTCCTCTATCGCGCCCAGGGCTGATCATCAGAAAACCAAACAGGCGCATTCACGAGTCCCAGGAGCAAACACTCCTGGGGCTCGTGATGTTTTATTTCCCTCTCTTGGTGCTTTCCCTCCCCAAAGGGCCCCCCATGAGTCTGTCCAACCGATCAGCGCAGGAACCGGCCAAGGTCATCACCCACTGCCCCACCCAGCTGGAACAAACAGCTTGAAAGCTTATACTGCATAAACAAAAATCCGCTTCCTTGCGGAAACGGATTTCTGACTTGTGCCTCTCATGGTGGAGATAAGCGGGATCGAACCGCTGACCTCTTGAATGCCATTCAAGCGCTCTCCCAGCTGAGCTATACCCCCATATATGGGAGAGGCACAAGATTTCGATTTTCAATTTTAGTGAGGGGTGCTGGCAGTACACGCTTGTGCCAAACTTCCAACTGAACCATGCCCCATCAAACCTTGACCCAGAGTCTCTTGTCTCAAGGCGAGATTCATCATACCAAAATTCCAAGGGGTTGTCAAGCATTACTTTCGTTTTTCTTCGGAAATTTTTCTGTCCTTCCTGAGACTCGCCTTACGGCCCGAACTCCGCTTCTCCAGTCAGATGTCATAGCGCGATGCCAGACGGGCAGGGGGCTGACGCAACAGCTTTCCCAGCGGAAGCAGGCTGGCCAGCAGATGCAAGACGGTGATCCCAACATAGATCCCCACCGCTGCATACCAGGGCAGCAGATAGGGGGCATCTATCAGGGGAAACCGGCTGAGCACCGCCAGCACCGCCCATACTGCCGCCGCCGCTGGCAGAGTACTGCGCAGGGAGAGAAGCAGGCATTCCAGGATAAAAATACCGGACAGCTTGCGCCCGGGGATCCCCAGCAACCGGTATACCGCCACCATGCCGATGCGCTCCTGCACCCGGGAACGCTGGAGCAGAAATAGCATGACCAAACACAGGGCTAGGATGGTGAAGGTGACAATCCTGCGTCCGTCCATACGCAGTTGGACGGACGCACGATAGGAGGCCCAGTCGTCGGAGTTGCGGTCTGTCACCTCCACCTTCAGCCGGCCATCCAGTTCCTGAGGCATACCGGCGGCAATATAGTCCTTCATGGCCTGCTTGTCCTGGCAGTAGAGATAAAACCGGTCAGACATCATGGAGCGCAGGATGGTATCCGCCGTCTCATCCGCCACCACCAGGGAGGCATAGGTATCCTCCTCAATGGTGCTGGCGATGGTGAGAATCACCTGGGCGTTGGTGGCGTACACCCCGCCCACCTGGTTGACATAGTCCATGCCGGCGTTGTTGGTGACAATGACGCACTCGTCCGCTCCCAGAGTCACATCGTCATACTTGCCGGGGAAGATGCGCTGCAACTCGGACAGGGAGATGATCTGGGTGCCCCGGGACCCCAGGGAGGCCAGCCCCGCCTGGTTGACGAACACCGCAGGCTCTCCGCAGTCGCTGATGCCCACAATAGTGGGGAGGTAGTTCTTCCCCGCATAGTGGAGCTGTTGGTCCAAGAACTGGGGCACTTGGGAGAGCCCGCTCTGGAGGATACCTTCCCGCTCCATCATTGCCTCCAGCACCCAGCGGTCCACCACGATCTCATCCGACCGCTCCGGCATCCGGCCGTAGATTAAGGTTTCCTCATCCAACCGCTCTAATGGCACATAGCTGAAACTGCCCAGCGGTTCCGATTCACTGCCCAGCTGGAGAAAACTAGACACGATATAACTAGCCTGAACGGGTATTACGGGCACATAGTCAAAGTCCTGCCCTGAGGCCTCTAGGTGATCTAAGTACTCATAGATCAGGTTCCGAAGCGTCAGGATATTTGCCTCCAGTCTGTCCCCCCGCTGGAAATTGAGCTCCAGGATATGGGAGTCTGTGGTAATCACGTCCTCCGGCTCCAGGGCAGACACCTTCAGGTAGTCCCCCAAGGTGAGGGCAGTGAGCACCGTAATTACCACCAGGAACAGCCAGCTGCCCACCCGGCGCAGGCCCCTGCCCTTTTCCAGGCGGCCCGCCTCCCGGAGCATCATGGGCAGGGTTAGTCCACTGCCCGCAGGAGCCTGAGGAACGGGCTCATCCCACATCAGGTCCATGTCCTCCTGTTCTAGGCTCTCCAGCCTCAACACCGGCCGCTCCCCCTCGGTGAGCGCCGGGGGCTGATCCGGTCGGCCGCAGGCCACCACCCGCTCGTCCTCCAGCTTGATGATCACCCGGTCTCGCTGGGCCACCACGGTCAGGTTCACCGGGGACGCTCCTTCCTCCCGCAGAAAACGCAGGGTGACCCCCTGTGCCTCCACTTCGGTCTGAGCGAAGTCACTGACATACAACTGGCCAGTCCCCACGCTCATGCGGCCCCGCTGCCAGCTGTCGCTGTCCTGCTTCAGGTGCCCGGACTCCAAGGCGATAATCCGGTCGGCAAAAAACCGGGCGATGCGCTCCTCATGGGTCACCATGATCACCAGGCTGTCCCGGGCGATGCGCCGCAGCAAGGCACAGATGTTCATGGTGTTGGCCTCGTCCAGGTTGCCCGTTGGCTCATCGGCAAAGATCACCCTGGGCCGCCGAGCCAGGGCCCGGGCAATGGCCACCCGCTGCTGCTGGCCCCCCG
>CAJLWS010000253.1 GCA_905210385.1 uncultured Eubacteriales bacterium
GCCGGAGCGTGAGCTGGCCGAGCAGCTGAATGTCAGCCGCAACTCTGTGCGGGAGGCGGTGCGCACCCTGGGCCTCATGGGCTTCGTCTCCAGCGTCCAGGGGGCGGGAAACTATATCTCCTGCGACCTGGAGCGCAATCTCGGCGCCAGCTTTGAGCTGATGATGCTGCTGGGCGAGACCAACTACCTGCAGGTCAGCCAGCTGCGCCGCGGCCTGGAGAGTGAGACCGCCCGGCTGGCCGCCAACCGCATCCTGCCGGGTCAGCTGGAAAAGCTCCGCTGTCTGGCCCAGCGCATGTCTGACGAGACAGATCCAGAAAAGGGCGCCGTGCTGGACCAGCAGTTCCACCTGGTGTTGTGCGAGGCCTCGGGCAATCTGCTGCTGCGGGCCCTGTTCCGGGCCATGCTGTCCACCGTCAACCGCTTCATCAGCACGATGTATGTGCACATCGTGGCGGAGGAGCACAACGCCCAGGCCCTCCACGACGCCCACATGGACATTGTCAAGGCCCTGGCCGCAGGGGATGAAAACGCCGCCATCCAGGGTATCTGGCGGCATTTCCAGGTGGTGGAGAGGGCCATCGAGTCCGCCCTCTGACCCGGCGTTCACCCCGGCTTTTTCTCATACAAAAGTTCAATCCCGGCAGGCGGCGCCACACACCGCTTGCCGGGATTTTTGCGCGCCGGCCCAGGGCCTGCCGGACTCTCTCAGCCCGGGCAGACTGCCGCCAGCACCGCGGCGGCCTCCCCCGCGTCCGCTCCGCCGGAGTGTGCCACCGTGATGATCAGGCAGATGGTGAACACCACCAGCACCGCGGCGATCACCGGCCAGAGATACCGTTTTTTCATCCGGATCCTCCCCTTCCCATATTGTTTTTATGATATCATAGTCCCTCCGCCTCTGGCAAGGGGCGCTTTGGGCAAAGTCCCACTGTACAGCTCCCACCGTTTTGTGGTATGATGAGGGGCAAATTCATGCCGATACGCCGTTCTCAACGGCTCAAACACTATCTCAAACGCTATTTTGTAAGGAGTACGATATGATCACTGTATCCGACCTGTCCCTGAACTACAGCGGCCAGCCCCTGTTCTCCCACGTGGACCTGCAGTTCACCCGGGGCAACTGCTACGGCATCATCGGCGCCAACGGCGCCGGCAAGTCCACCTTCCTGAAGATTCTCTCCGGCCAGCTGGAGCCCTCCAGCGGCCAGGTGTCCATCCTGCCCAACACACGTATGTCGGTCTTGAAGCAGGACCAGAACGCCTACGACGCCTACCCCGTCATGGACACGGTGATCATGGGCAACCAGAAGCTGTACGATACCGGCCGGGAGATGAACGCCCTGTATGAGAAGGAGGACTTCACCGACGAGGACGGTCTGCGGGCGGCAGATCTCCAGGCGGAGTACGCCGAGATGGGGGGCTATGAGGCGGAGAGCGACGCCTCCCGCATCCTCCAGGGCCTGGGGGTGGGCACCGAGTACCACGACAGCGGCATGGCCACCCTGGACGCCCGGCTGAAGGTGAAGGTGCTGCTGGCCCAGGCCCTGTTCGGCAGCCCGGACATCCTGCTGCTGGACGAGCCCACCAACAACCTGGACATCGCCGCGATCGAGTGGCTCAACGACTTTTTGCTGGACTACGACGGCACCGTCATCGTGGTGTCCCACGATCGGCACTTCCTCAACACCGTGTGCACCCACATCGTGGACATCGACTACGGCAAGATCAAGATGTATGTAGGCAACTACGACTTCTGGTACGAGTCCTCCCAGCTCATCCAGAACCTGATCAAGCAGCAGAACAAGCGCAACGAGGAGAAGATCCGGGAGCTGCAGGAGTTTATCTCCCGCTTCTCCGCCAACAAGTCCAAGTCCAAGCAGGCCACCGCCCGGCGCAAACTGCTGGACAAGCTGACGGTGGAGGAGCTGCCTGCCTCCTCCCGGCGCTACCCCTGGGTGGGCTTCTCCCCCGACCGGGAGGTGGGCAAGGACATCCTCTTCGTCACCGACGTGTCCAAGACGGTAGACGGGGTGAAGCTGCTGGACAAGGTGTCCTTCATCGTGGGCCACGGGGACAAGATCGCCTTCGTGGGAGACAATGAGAACGCCCACACCGCCCTGTTCAAGATCCTCACCGGCGAGTGGGAACCCGACGAGGGCAGCGTGAAGTGGGGCCAGACGGCCACCTTCTCCTACTTCCCCAAGGACAACACCCCCTTCTTCCAGGACTGCGAGCTGAGCATCCTGGACTGGATGCGCCAGTTCTCCCAGGACCAGCACGAAAGCTACCTGCGGGGCTTCCTAGGCCGGATGCTCTTCTCCGGGGACGACATCTTCAAGCCGGTGAAGGTGCTCTCCGGCGGGGAGAAGGTGCGGTGCATGCTCTCCCGGATGATGCTCTCCGGGGCCAACGTGCTGCTGCTGGACCAGCCCACCAACCACTTGGATCTGGAGTCCATCACCGCGGTGAACCGGGGGCTGGAGGCGGTGCGTTGCAACGTGCTTGTGTCCTCCCATGACCACCAGCTGGTGCAGACGGTGGCCAACCGCATCTTCGACTTCACCCCGGAGGGCAGGCTCATCGACCGCCGGTGCACCTACGAAGAGTACTTGGAGATTCAACTGAACCATGACTGACGCGTTTCGGATGCTCCTGGTCTGGTTTGGGACAGTCAGTGCGCTAACCCTCTTCCTCTTTGGCTGGGACAAGCTCATGGCCAAGCTGGGCCGCCGCCGCATTCCGGAGGCT
>CAJLWS010000254.1 GCA_905210385.1 uncultured Eubacteriales bacterium
CCCAGATAGAGCAGCTCCTCCGCCAGCTCGTCCAGCCGGGCCAGCAGCTCCTCCCTGCGGGTGCTGTCAATCTCATCCCGCTGGGCGGCGAAGCTGCCTTTCCCCGGCACAGAGTAGACATACCCCTCTTGTTCCAGCGTCTCATAGGCCCGCTGGATGGTGTTGGGATTGATGGCCAGCTGGGAAGCCAGGCTGCGCACGGAGGGTAGTTTGTCCCCAGGCTGAATGGCACCCACCACCAGCAGCTGCCGCAGTCCGTCCCGCACCTGCTCGTAGATGGGCCGCCCGTCCCGGTAGTTCAATTGGATCATTGCCCACGCCCCCTCCTGTATTGTGTGTACTAATACAGTAAATTTATCATGTTCGCATGCTCCTGTCAACCATTTGTTCCGCTTCCCCCTGTCTATTTTGCCGGAAGATCCGCTGAATTTTCCCGGCGGAAAGTTACAAAAGACGGCTGACAGCTCCCATCTCATCTGCTATAATACCAGTAGTATAATGAATATACCGGTTCCCCTTTGGGCGCCGGAGCATTTCAAATGGAAAAGGAGTCCCCGCATGTCTCAACATGAATTGAACAATTCCGCCTTTCTGGACTGTGTCTCCCCTCTGCTGCAAAGCCGGGAGGTCAATGAGATGAAACGCTGGCGCCATCACTTTTCCGTCACCTGCTATGAACATTCCCTGTTCGTATCCTATGTGGCTTTCCGCCTGGCCCGACGGCTTGGATGGGATTACAAGGCTGCCGCGCGGGCAGGTCTGCTCCATGATCTATATCTCTACGACCCTGCGGACCGCTCCGCCCACCCGGGCAACCAGTGTCTGGACCATCCGGTGGCCGCCCTGCGCAACGCCCGGACCCTGTGCCCGGATCTGAGCGAGCGGGAGGCCAACGCCATCCTCACCCACATGTGGCCCCTGGCTGTCCACCTGCCCCGGTGTCGGGAGGCGGTTGTGGTCAACCTGGCCGACAAGCTATGTGCCACTCTGGAGGTGATCCACCTGTACCGCACCCGGCGGGTACAGCGCTGGCTGCCCCAACCCTGTTGACCTGTCTGTCTCTGCTCTTTTACAAAAAGAAAAGAACTTGAAAAAAAGTCGAAAAAACTCTTCAAAAAATTTTCCTGTCTGCTATAATGTTAAGCGGAGTATTTTGGTCTTTGGCCAAGTTTTGCCGAAAGGATGACGTTCCCTTTGGAATCATATAATTTTGACGCCAAGCGGCAGGCCCTGCTGGCTGCTGGCGTGCGGATGATGGATCCCGCCTGTGTTTATGTGGAGGACACGGTAGAGGTAGGTGCGGGCACCCTGTTGCTGCCCGGCACCATTCTCCGTGGAGACACGGTCATCGGATCCGACTGTGAGATCGGTCCCAACACCATGCTGGTCAACTGTACCGTGGGGGATCACACTACCGTTAACTCCTCCCAGTGTCAGGACAGCCGGGTGGGCAGCCGCTGTGAGATCGGCCCCTATGCCCACCTGCGTCCCCATTCGGTGGTGGGGGACGGCTCTAAGATCGGGGCCTTTGTCCAGTTGAAAAACTGCAACCTGGGCGAGGGCACCAAAATGGCCCACCTTACCTACGTGGGAGACAGCGATGTGGGGCCGGGCTGCAACTTTGGCTGCGGCAGCGTCACCTGTAACTACGATGGGAAGGTGAAGGCCCGCACCACCATTGGCGCCAACGTATTCATCGGCTGCCATACCCGTTTCATCCCACCAGTATCTGTGGGGGACGGAGCGTATATCGCGGCGGGCACGACCCTCACAGAGGATGTGCCGGAACATAGCTTTGTCATCGGTCGGTCCAGGCAGATTGTCAAGCAGGATTGGAAGGACAAGCGCGATTGAACCGTTTCCTGCCCCGGCAGGATATAGATATAACCCGTTCCCATTCACCCACAGAGAGAGGATGTAATAAAGTATGATTTCACATGGCAAGGATCTGAAGATTTTTTCCGGCAGTTCCAACCGGGCCCTGGCAGAGGCCATCTGCCGGGATATCAGCATTCCCCTGGGCAATGCGGAGGTAGGCGCTTTCTCCGACGGGGAAAACTTTGTGTCCATTTACGAGACCGTCCGGGGATCCGACGTGTTCGTGGTCCAGTCTACCAGCAGCCCGGTCAACGACAACCTGATGGAAATGCTCATCATGATCGACGCCCTCAAGCGGGCCTCCGCCGGGCGCATCACCGCGGTCATCCCCTACTTCGGCTATGCCCGGCAGGACCGCAAGACAAAGCCCCGTGACCCCATCTCTGCCAAACTGGTGGCCAACCTGATCGCCCGTGCGGGGGCAGACCGGGTGCTCACCATGGACCTGCACGCCGACCAGATCCAGGGCTTCTTCGACATCCCGGTGGACAATCTCCGGGGCTCCCCCGTCTTTGTGGACTATGTCCTGCGGCGATACGCCGCCTGCCACGACGAGACCATGGTGGTCTCCCCCGACGTGGGCAGCGTGGCCCGGGCCCGTGCCTTCGCCCAGAAGCTGGATATGCCCATGGCCATCGTGGATAAGCGCCGCCAGAAGGCCAACTCCTCCGAGGTCATGAATATCATCGGCGACGTGCGTGACAAGCACGTCATCCTGCTGGACGATATGGTGGACACCGGCGGCTCCCTGTGTCATGCCGCCCAGGCGCTGGTGGAGCTGGGCGGCTCTAAGTCCGTCCCCGCCTGCGCTTCTCACGGCGTGCTCTC
>CAJLWS010000255.1 GCA_905210385.1 uncultured Eubacteriales bacterium
GCAGGGGATGACGCCATCCTCCAGTCCATCTGTCAGGGCATCGCTGAGGCCAGCGACGAGGTGGCCCTCACGGTGCTGTCTAATGAGCCGGCGCTCACACAGAGGCTGTGTGGGGTGCAGGCGGAGCCGAGGTTCCGGGCCTGGAGGGTTTTCCAGGCCCTGCGCCGTTGCGACGCGCTGCTGTCGGGAGGGGGAAGCTTGCTCCAGGACCGCACCTCTACCCGGTCTTTGCTGTACTACCTGACGGTCATCCGCGCCGCCCGGCTGTTGGGCAAACCGGTGGTCCTTTATGCCAATGGCATCGGTCCGGTTCAGCGGCCCGCCAACCGCCGGAGAGTTCGGCGGGCGGTGGAGCATGCGGCATTGGTCACCCTCCGGGACCACGCCTCTGCCAGAGAGCTGCGGGAGATGGGAGTAAAGCGCGCCGACCTGTATGTGACGGCAGACCCGGTGTTCAACCTAGCCCCGGCCCCAGAGGAACGGGGGCGGGAGCTGGTTGCCCAAGCTGGGCTGCCCCGGGACAGGGACTTCGCGGTGGTGTCGGTGCGGGGATGGCCGGGGATTGAGGACTTTCCCAGAAAGCTGGCCGGGGTGTGCGACCATCTGCGCCGGACCCACGGGCTGGAGATCCTGCTGCTGATGATGCAGCCGGAGCGGGACCGGGCAGCCTGTGAACAGGTGCGTCAGGCTATGGAGGAGCCGTCCTACCTGTTGGATGCGCCCTGTACCCCTCAGGATCTGATGGCAGTGCTGGGGCTGGGAAAGCTGTGCCTGGCCATGCGGCTGCATACGCTGATCTTTGCTGCGCGCATGGCGGTGCCCTGCGCGGGGCTGGTGTACGACCCAAAGGTGGAAAGCTATCTTCAGGAGCTGGATATGCCCTCGGCGGGGCATGTGGAGCGCTTTGACGAAGAAGTGGCCATCGCCTGCGTGGATCAGCTGATGGCTGGGTATGACGAGAGCTTGGAGCGGCTGCGGGAGAAGTCCGGGCAGCTGGCTCGGGCAGCACGGGAGAATGAACGGCTGCTGATAGAGCTGCTGTCCGCCCGGCGGAAGAAGAGAGAAGCGAAATAGAACCGGTCTGCGGCCGGAACCGTACCAGGCTAGTCCTCTGAATCGGGGTATGGGAATGGAACGGAATAAGGAACGCTGGGGAGGGGAGCACCCACAGTTCTCCCCGGCAGGGAGAACCGGAAGGAAGTACGGACTTTGCACCGGCGTGCTGCGTCAGGCCGCAATCTATCTGTCAGAAGGGCCTGGTGCAACATGCAGGCTTCGAACTTATACGGGAAAATGGCTTAAAAAAGCTGCTAAGAAACCAGCACGGTGGTTTCTTAGCAGCTTTTTCTTTGAACGGATTTTGCGGCTCTAGTTTGTAATGGAGCCATTGTGCCGCGGGAATCAGACTACCGCCGCAACAGGGCCAGCAGGGTAATGATGGCCAGCGCCACAGTGGTGAGAATGGAGGACACCCAGATCAGGGTGCTGCCATCGGCCAGGATCTGGACGATGGACAGCACCGAGGCCAGGATAGACACGATACCGAACAGGGTGATGAGGTTGATGACCGTCTCGCTGCGGGCACGTTCCAGCCTCTCCTGGTGGGCGGTGAGGATACTCACCTTGGCGCTGATGTCGTGGATGGCGGTGGGGATGTCGTTTACCTCCAGCAGATTGGCATAGATCTGCTTGACGTTGTGCCAACGGGAGAGGTTGGCTGGGGTTACCGTGCCGAAGGCCTGAAAGTTGAGCATCAGATCCTTCAGCTCCCGGATCTGGCGCTTGTCCAGCCGGGTGATGAGCTGGGTGAAGCGCAGACAGGTGTACTTTTCATACAGGGCCAGCAGCACCACGGGCAACCCGTCGGCGGCCTGGGCGTCCCGCTGGGCGGCGAAATCCATCTCCTCATCCGCCACCACGTAGGTGATGGTCTGGGAGGTGACGCAGCAGCCCCAGCGGTAGGCGTTGTGGTCCAGGTTTCTGGCGGCATAGACAAAGCGGATGTCCTCCTCCGCCGCGTCCTCCATGGGGGCGTCCATGGGGGTCATCTTGTGGAGGTTGAAGGCGATCTTCTGCATGGGCTCCAGCGCCTGAAACCACTGGGGGACCAGGGTGAAGATATAGGCATAGGAGTCCAGGACGAAGGAGGAGCCGCCGTCGAAAAATTTGTATAAGCCCAGGGGGGAAAGAAAGCTATACAGCCACTCCTCCAGGGAGAAGGGGTGCTCCGTCCCGTCCTTGTCCAGCCAGAAGAAAGCGGCGTCGTTATGCGCCCAGCCCGGATTGCAGATGGCCTTGAGCGCCCCCATATGCGGGAAGGAGAGGTTCAGGCACAGAAAGGCCACCCGGGTGCGGAACACATACAGCCAGGAGTCACCCAACTCATAGGGGAAGGAGCCGTCTGGAGAACGAACCTGAAAGGTCTGGCCCTGCCCTGCTCCGGGGTGGGTGGCCAGCGGGGCGGTGAGGGCGTCTACAGGGAGGACCCATCCCTCCCCCACCGCGGCGGCGTCCGAGCCGTCCAGCATGGCCTTCACATTTTCGTTCAGATCCATGGTGGTCATGGGGAGCCGGCGGCCTATCTGTGCCAGCCGGGTAGGCTGGAAGGTGTCCGGATCATACTTCAGCGGGAGAATGAGAAAACAGCCGTATCCTGCGGGGGAGACCTGGGGTTGGTTTGACATGAACAAAGCCCTCTTTCT
>CAJLWS010000256.1 GCA_905210385.1 uncultured Eubacteriales bacterium
ACCAGGTGGCGTAGGTGGAGAACTTATAGCCCTTGGTGTAGTCGAACTTCTCCACCGCCTTGATCAGGCCCAGGTTGCCCTCCTGGATCAGGTCCAGGAAGAGCATCCCCCGGCCCACGTACCGCTTGGCGATGGACACCACCAGACGTAGGTTTGCCTCGGCCAGCTGCTGCTCGGCCTTCTTGCCTTCCTTCATCAGCTTCTCCAGCTCCGAGCGCACCTCCTCCGGGATCTCCTCGCCGGACTGCTCCATCTCCTCCAGCTGCTCCCTGGCCTCGCTGCCCTTCCCCATGGTCTGGGCCAGCTCTACCTCCTTCTCCGGGGTGAGCAGGTCCACTTTTCCGATCTCCTTGAGGTACATGCGCACCGGGTCGTCCACAGCGAAGGAGTCCACCAGGGCGTTGGGATCCACCAATTCCTCCTCGGGCAGCTCCTCCAGCTCGTCGCCCGGGGGGACCAGAAGGTCATCGTCCATGCCAGCCAGATCGTCGTCCCCGGCGGTATCCACTCCCAGGTTCTCCAGCACGTCATAGATCTTGTCCAGCTGCTCGCTCTCCAGGCTCAGGGATTCCAGAACTTCCATCAGCTCTCCGGAGGACAGCTTGCCCTTCTTATAGCCGGCGTCCACCAGCTCCAGCAGCTTCTCACCGCCCTGAATCCCTTCCACCATCTTGGCCAAATCCGCCTTGGCCGCCTCGAACTTCTCCTTGCTCACCAGGGTGGAGATGGGTGCCTCGTTCTTTTTGCCGCCGGTCTTCTTCTTATCTGCCATAGGTCGTCATCCTCCATAGCGTTTTTTCTGTTTCAGCGCGTCCCGCAACTGTGCCAGGTCCTCGCCGGTGTGTATATTTTCCTTGCGGCTGTGCGCAAGAATGATACGCTTGTAATCCTCCAGGGCCTCCAGGGCGGTGTTGGCGCTCTGGGGCTGCTGGGAAATAGCGGACAAGTGATCCGCCTCCTGGGGAGAAAAAACTCCGTCTAGAGCCGCTAGGCTAGGTCCCCGCCCTGCCTGCCACTGTTGTTTCAGCAGGGTGAAGGCCCGCCCCAACAGCGGAGAGGAGAAGTCTTCCTCCCCCAGGTCATCCAGCTGCCGAAAGTACTCTCCATCCAGCAGTACAACCCGCAGGAGGCCCTCTTCCGCCCGGGCGGAACGGAGATCATGGTAGCGCAAGGAACGGTCCTTGGGCTGAAGTTGCTGGGCCGGAGCCAAATCCTTCCGCTCCTGCCTACGCCGATTTTCCCAGCCCTTTCTCTTTCGCAGCCGTTCTACCTCCTGGCCCATGGCCTCGTGGGAGATACCTGCCGCATCCGCCGCCCGGTTTCCGTAGATCTCCCGCTCCACCGGGCTTGCCAGGCCGGCCACCACCTCCGCCGCGGCCAGCAGGTACTGAGCCTTCTGGTCGTCCTTTTCCAGGTCGAAGTCCTTCTGGAGCATGGCCAGGCGGTACTCCGCAGGATTGGCGCTCTGGTCCATCAGCCCCTCAAAGGCCTGGGGCCCATATCGCCTGATGTAATCGTCCGGATCCTGCTTCACCAGTTCCCCCTCCGGCGTCTTCCGCCGGGGGAGCTGGAGCACCCGGACCTGGATCCCTGAGTTCTTCAGTAGGGCGATGGCCCGCTGGGTGGCATCCACCCCCGCCGCGTCGTTGTCCAGGCAGAGCACCAGCTCCTTGGTGTACCGGCCCAGCTGTCGGATGTGGTCCTCGGTGAGGGCGGTACCCATGGTGGCCACGGTGTTGTCAAAGCCCGCCTGGTGCATGGTGATCACATCGATGTTGCCCTCCACCAGAATCAGGTTGGGCCGCTTGGTCTTCTTGGCGTAGTTGATGCCGTAGAGGATGTTCCGCTTCTTGAAAATGGCGGTCTCCGGGGTGTTCAGGTACTTGGGCTGGGAGTCATCCATCACCCGGCTGGTAAAGCCGATCACATCCCCCCGGGCATCGATCACCGGCAGCATCAGGCGGTTGCGGAACTTGTCATAGACGCCCCCGTTCTTTCCCGCCACCGCCAGTCCTGCCTGGAGCAGGTCCGTCTTGGCATAGCCTTCGTCCACCATAGCCCGGGTGAGGGCGTCCCAGCTGTCCGGCGCGGCACCCAGGCCAAATCGGGCAGAGAACTTGGGGCTGATGTGCCGCTTGTCCCGGATGTATTCCGCCACTCGTTCCCCCTCCGGCTGGGAGAGCATGGCGCGGTAAAACCGGGCGGCCTGCTTGTTCAGCTCTAGGATGCGCCGGCGCTCCTCCTGCCAATTCTGGTCGCCTCTGCCCTCCTCCGGCACGGTCATGCCCTCCCGCTGGGCCAGCTTGCTCACCGCTTCCGGAAAGGTAATGCCCTCAATCTCCATCAGGAACCGGTAGGCACCGCCCCCCTTCCCGCACCCGAAGCAGTGGAAGATCTGCTTGGGCTCGTTGACGGAGAAGGACGGAGTCTTCTCATGGTGGAAGGGGCACAGTCCCCAGTAGTTACTCCCCTTCTTGGTCAGGGAAACATAGGCGGACACCACATCCACAATATTGATCCGGCTGCTCAGCTCGTCCAGGAACCGCTCCGGGATAGACATGGTTTCACCCCCTGATGATAGCCATATTCGGATGGTTTTATCACTTTCCCGCCCCTGGGCTTCGCCCGGAGGCGAGGACGCCGGTTCCCGCGCCGGCGGGCGAAGTACTTTCTCTTACACCAGAGAAAGTACCCAAAG
>CAJLWS010000257.1 GCA_905210385.1 uncultured Eubacteriales bacterium
TCACGCTCGCTTTCCTTGGCGTTCTCATAGCTTCCGGCGCTGGCAAGGTACACCTGAAACTCCGCCCCTTCCTCCGGCTGCTCGATCTGTACCTCATCGCTGGAGGCTGCGGCAGACAAAGGAAGAACAGAGGCTTTGGAGGCAAGGCTGGCAACCGCAGGGACAAGCTGCGGCACAGTCGATGCGCTTGGGGCAGGCTCCGGCTCGCTTTCCGGCGCGGGGCTGCTTTCAGAGGACGGTTCCCCGGCAGGCTCTGCCGGGGCTTCGGATTCCGCGCTTGCTTCCGGCTGACTGGAGGAAGCAGCTTCATCCTCCGGTACAGGGGTGGATTCCGGGATTTCCGAAGAATCGGAGGCGGGCGCTTCCTCGATAGAATTGCTTTCTGCCGGTTCTTCTGCCGGGACATCTTCAGCAGGGGCACTCTCTGCGGGATTGCTTTTCTCAGCAGGCGCTTCCGACTGCGGGGCCGGTTCTTCCTGTTCGGGGATGGCGGGCTGATCCGTATGCTTGGTGATGGCGATGCTGCCGAGGATGACGTCCTCTGCGGCGGTCAGGGGGATGCTGTTGTTCTCCAAGGTGAAATTGCCCGGTTCCGCGCCTACCGGATAGATGGTTTCGTCCAGCAGGTACCCCTCGCTGGGGGAAATTTCACGGATGCTGTAATCCGGCCCGCAGGGGTATTCCTTGGTGGTGAATTTACCCCCGTTCGCCGTGGTGTAGGTATCCAGCAGGGTTTCCCCCTTGAACATCCCGTACACAGCGCCATCCAAGGTGGAATCGCCCTGCGCTTCGCCGGTTGCGGAGTCCACTTTCTCCATCTCCACGGTGAATTTCTTCAGGATATTGGAAAAACTCACGCTGGAGGTCTGGCCGGGGTAGACGGTTACCTGCTGGGAAGCGGGCTGGACGTATTTGTCCGGGGCCTTTTCGGTTACGGTGTAGTTTCCAGCTTGGAGGTTATCCACCTTAATGGTGCCATCCGGCCCCGTTACCACGTCTTTTTCGACGCCGTTGCCGGAGATGTGGAACGGGATTCCCTCGACCTTATCATCCTCGGAGGTTTTCACAAGCTGCAGGGTACCTGCCTTGATTTCAAGGGAAAAGTAGCATTTCACCGGCTCGGCGGAACCTTCCACATCGAAGGTGACCACGTTCTGGTATTCGTCCCGCAGCCAGTATTTCGTGCCGCCTGTGACCACGCCGGGAACAGAGGAAGGCAGGCGCTTTTCGGCGGTAATGGTTCCGAATTCGGTTTCGGAGGTGGAGACGTGCAGTTCATTGCCACTGACGGAAAAATCCACGCCCGGATAGCTGACCGCGAAATTCCCCAGCACATTGTTCTCATCCACCAGCGTGGTTTCGTTTTTCCCATTGCTCTCGTTGTATTTGAGGGCGTGGGTATATGCCCCGACCGCGCTTGGATCATCGGTGGCAAAGGACGGGATGGTGTGGTAATTCACGACGTTTTCCCGAAGCTGGTAGAAGATCGGCTTCGCGGCGGGGCTGTTGACGGTGAATTCATTGACGATCTGCGTTTCGTACCCAGTCCCCAACTGCCCATGGGCGATGAGCCAGATGAGGATTTGGGTGGCGATGTACTCGTCGATGGCGCTGCCGCCGTACTTTGTTCCGGTTTCCACGTTGTACCCCAAGGTCAGAGCGGTGTTGATCATGGATTTCTGCTCGGCGGTAAAGGCGGCGTAATCATCCGACTGGTCATAACCGACGCCTGTGTGTACGCCTACGCTAAACTGGATGCAGTAGGCGGTGCGGAAGGCTTTCAGGTCGTTGATCCGCAGCTCGGTGAACTTATTGGAACTGTAGCCGCCAAACGGGGCGGGAAGATTGGAACTGAGGGAATACCCTCTGGTGTTATGGTCGATCATGGAGATGTACCCGTCGTAATCGTAGGAGGCGGCAAAGGCGCTGCTTGGCATAACGCCAATGCAGAGCAGTACCGCCATCATCAGGGACAGCAGCCGTTTTAGATGTTTTTTCATGCGATTCTCCTTATTCGTAAAATACAAAAAGGCCCCCGCAGGATGGAGAGAAAATTCTCTATCCCACGGGGGCCGGTGTTCTGATTATCGTTCTTCGCCGTGTTTCCGGCGATGATGTTTTTTCTGCGGAACTACTTTCTTCGGCAATTCCTTCTGAGTGAGCCGGACTGCTTCCAAAACAGGGGCGGTTTCGATCCCGTTCTGCCGGGAGCCGTTCAGGATTCCTTCCAGATAGGCTTTGGAGGGCATGGCGGGGGTATCCTTGTACGGGCTGTTCATGGTGTAGGCCATGATTTCATGACTTACCCCATCCTGATCTATTACCACAACAGGTTCTTTCCCGTACAGGTAGGGGAAGCCCTCGTAATGGTCCAGATGCCGTTCATCCCGTTCGGAGATCCGCCAGAGGACGCCGTCCACATAGCTTCCTTCTTCCGGCAGGATAGTGGCGACGCCATTCCCGCCGCCGTTCATGCAAAAGGCAAGGCGATACCCTTCCAGCCGGACGGTATCCACCACTTCCGCATCGGGGCAGCGGAAGGCCATCTGGTTTAGGTTCATATTGCTTCCATAGGCAAAATACAGCAGTGTACCAGTTGGCTTTTTGAAATTTTCGGTTTTCATCACCTCCAGTGTTATCGTTCTTGGTTTCGGCGGTTTTGCAGGCTGGGGTATTGGGCTTTGTCATACCG
>CAJLWS010000258.1 GCA_905210385.1 uncultured Eubacteriales bacterium
TTTCCAGACCGCCGGGGAAGTTTTCCACCGCCTCGCCCACTGCACGGATGGCCCTTCCTGCCGCCTTCTGGACATTGCGCTTCTTTTTCGGCCGGGCCATCATCAGCAGCGCCGCCCCCGCCGCCATGCTCACGCCCACAGCGGGCAGGACCGCCTTCATCTTTTCCTTGTTGGTACTCTTCATGTGCAATTCCTCCTTCGGTCCTAGTTTAACCGAAAGCAGGAAATCCTTTCTTGGAAAATTATGATATCCCCTCCAAGTCCAGTTCCAGGGAGACGGGACAATGGTCACTGCCAAAAATCTCCGGGTGGATGGCTGCCTGGCGCACTTTTCCCGACAGTCTCTCCGAGACAATGAAATAGTCAATCCGCCAACCCGCGTTATTCTCTCGGGCATGGAAGCGGTAGCTCCACCAGGAATAGGCCCCTGTGGCGTCTGGGTACAGCAAGCGGAAGGTGTCCACAAATCCTGAGGAAAGCAGCACTGTCATCTTCTCCCGCTCCTGATCAGAGAAGCCGGCGTTGCCCCGGTTGGTTTTTGGGTTCTTTAGGTCGATCTCCTCATGGGCCACGTTCAGATCCCCACAGTATATCACCGGCTTGGCTTTGTCCAGGCTGAGCAGATACTCCCGCAGGTCGTCCTCCCACTCCATGCGGTAATCGATCCGGGCCAGACCGTCCTGGGCGTTTGGGGTATAGCAATTCACCAGCCAGAAGTCCGGGTATTCCAGGGTGATCAGTCGCCCCTCATGATCGTGCTTGTCCAAATCCATGCCATAGCTTACGCTGAGCGGCTCCATCCGGCTAAATACTGCTGTACCGGAATACCCCTTCTTCTCCGCCGAGTTCCAAAACTCATGGTAGCCAGGCAGGTCCACCTGGGCCTGTCCCCGCTCCATCTTGGTCTCCTGCAGACAAATTATGTCCGCATTCAGCCCTCCCACCGAATCGAGAAACCCTTTCTTCAGGCAGGCCCGCAGCCCGTTGACATTCCAGGAAACCAGCTTTACCATGCTTCCACCTCGTTCTGTCTCACGCCCATACACCGCTTCAGCTCCCTGACCAGTATCATCACGCCGGTGACCAGCGCGGCCAGCATGACGGTGGCCTCAATGGGCATCCCATACTGGTTTCCGAACAGGTGAAGCACATAGTTGAACTTCAGCCGCAGAAACACCCGGTAGCTGGCCAGGGATGAGGCGGACACCATCACCGCCGTGGGGATCCCGCGCAGGCAGACGCAAGCCCAACAGGCGCTGAGCACATCGGCCAGGAAAAAATACCGCTCATGCATATGGGGCAAGAGAAACGGGATACCGATGGCCATTACCACGGCGATGGCCATCACTCCCCGTCGGTCCAATCGGCGGCCCATCCACAGCCCCACGGCCAGCAGGACCAACACCAGCACCGCCGCAGCAGCAATACCCATCAAGGCGTAATGATTGCCTCCGGACTCGGTGCCATAGGGGACAAATTGATAGATGGACGGCGCGTTCAGAGTCAGCCGGGGATACTGGGACGCCTGGTTGAAGTAGATGCCTAAGATATCCTTCAAAGGCTTACCCAATAGCAGGGCCGGCAGGATTGTCAGTACATATACCCCGGGAAATACCCACAGCTCCCGGAACTTTACCCGCTTAGCCAACCACAGCACACCCCACAGAGGCAGGACGAATACTGTCTGCAACTTGAAGGAGAACGCCACCGCCATGAGAGCCACCGAGGTCTTGTTCTTCCCCTCCAGCACCAGGGCAACGGCCAGCACCGTCAGGGCTCCGTAGATCACATCACACTGGGCCCAATAAGCGCCGTTAAGCAGTACCGTGGGCAGAAGAAACAGGATGGAAAAGGCAACTAGGGGAAGCGTATTCCTCTGCTCCTCCCGGCACAGCACCCGGACCAACCGAAAGCCGCCCCAGGCTAGAATCACATCAAACAGGATAGAAAACAGCTTGATGAGATATAGGCTGGGCGCCGGAATATAGGTGATAGCTGCCATGAAATACAGGTAGGGCACGTTGTAGTCCCCCACGCTCATGGAGATGGCACGAAACCCACCGTTCTCTTGGAATACCTGATACCAGTTAGACAGGAATCCGTTGTAGTCTGTCCCCGCATAATCCAGCATGCAGGCGCGGATCAGCAGGCCGGCCCCAATGGGCAACAACAGCATCAGCAGCCCTCTCCGCTCCACTTTCTCCAGCCTGAGCAACAGCAGCGCCAGTGCCGCCAGAGCCAGCATGGTCAGGGCCACGCCGATCCGGTCAAAGAGGCCGCCCCGTTCCAGCAAAAGGCAAACCACCGCCGTAGCCGCCAGGCATAATCCCCCGGCAATAGCGAAAGGGATGGAGAGCTTATCCCGCCATGCGCGCTCCATATCGGATCATCCTCCAAATCAGTACTCCGTACAAAGTCAAACTCAGGTGATTATATCATACCCGCGCCGCTTTTTCCACCCCAATTTAGGTTGACATTTCGCCCTGCAGGCGGTATTCTGTATGGTGCCTTTTGATTCCTATTCTGCTTGGAGGAATTCGCCTATGTGCGGTTTTACCGGCTTTGTATCCCGATCCGCCCCCGACGTGGACGCCCTGCGCGCCATGGGGGACAGCATCCGCCACCGTGGCCCTGACGAGGAGGGCCACTATGTGGACGAGCACTGCGCCATCGCCCACCGGCGGCTGTC
>CAJLWS010000259.1 GCA_905210385.1 uncultured Eubacteriales bacterium
CCCGCCTGTCGGGGCGGGACCCGACGACCTGAAAACCCTTCGCCCGCCCGGCGGCATGAGAAAAGGTGATACTGTGGCTAAGAAAGAGGAAAAGACCAACGTGATGCGGGTGCTGGACCAGAAAAAGATCCCATACACCCCCCACACCTACCCCCACGGAGAGGGCGAGGCCCCGGACGGGGAGAGCGTGGCCCGCTCCCTGGGCCAGGACCCAGCGGCGGTGTTCAAGACCCTGGTGACCAAGGGGGCCTCCGGGAGCTACTACGTGTTTGACGTCCCGGTAACAGCCACCCTGGACCTGAAGAAGGCGGCCCGGGCAGTGGGGGAGAAGTCGGTGGCCATGATCCATCAGAGGGAGCTGCTCCCCCTCACCGGTTACGTCCACGGGGGCTGCTCCCCGGTGGGCATGAAGAAGCAGTTCCCCACCGTGTTCCACGAGAGCTGTCTGGCGCAGGATACCATCTGCGTGTCCGCAGGGAAGGTCGGCTTCCAGGTGGAGGTGCGCCCCTCCGACCTCATCGCCCTGATAGGGGCTACCACCGCCGACGTGACGGTGGAGGGCTGACATGGAGCTGGAGACCGCCCGGCTGCGCCTGCGGCCCTTCGTCTTTTCCGATGGGAATGGCCTGTCCGCCATTGTGGGGGATGAGGAGACCATGCGCTACTCCTTCCCCATGACCCGGGAGGAGAGCGATAGTTTTCTGAAACGCTCCCTGCTCCGGCGAAAGCCCCCGGTGGGCTACGCCTTAGAGGAGCGGGAGAAGCCCGGATGTCTGGCGGGCTATGTCCTGTTCTGCCCTCTGGACGAACCCGGGGTGTACGAGCTGGGCTGGTTCCTCCGCCAGGACCTGTGGGGCAGTGGGTATGCTTTGGAAATCTCCCAGGCCCTGCTGGACCACGCCTTTGACACGCTGGCCCTGCGCCGGGTGGAGGGGGAGACCACCGACCTTTTCCGGGCGGGCCGGCTGCTGGAAAAGCTGGGTATGGCCAAGCTGGGAGAGACGCAGGTTGCTGACTGCCAGGGCCGACCGGCGGCCCTGTACCAGTACGCCGTCACCGGGGAGCAGTGGCGGGAGCGGAAGGGAGGACCTGACGGATGAAGTATGAGTGGCTGGACGGACATCTGCTGGGTTTCCCCGGAGCGGAGAAGCGTTGGCACCCCGCCTGGAAGATGTTCCTCTACGAGGTGCGGGGCAAGCAGTTCGCCGCCCTGTGCGCTCCGGAGGAAAAATATAAAGTCTACGGCGGCCACGAGCTGGTCAACCTGAGGTGTGATTCCCGCCTGGCCGAGCTGTTCCGGGCGGAATACCCGGAGATTTTGCCCGGCTTTTACTGCGACAAGAGGAGCTGGATCGCCGCCCTGCTGGACGGGGACCTGCCCGATGAGGTGCTCCGGGACCTGTGTGAGCAGTCCTACCGCCTGGCAGTGGAAAAGCTGCCCAAGTACGTCCAGCGGGAGCTGGAAGAACAACGGGATTTTTGATACAGCGGGAGGAAATCATATGGAATACGTGCAGCTGGGCCGCACCGGCCTGAAGTGCGCCGCCGTCTCCTTTGGCGGCATCCCCATCCAGCGGTCCAACGCCGCCAACACCTGTGCGGTGGTGGATGCCCTGGAGAGGTTCGGCATGAACTACATCGACACTGCCCGGGGGTACACCGTGTCCGAGGAGTACCTGGGGGCCGCCCTGGAGGGGCGGCGGGACAAATTCATCCTGGCGACCAAGTCCATGTCCCGGGACTACGAGAGCATGAAGCGGGATATCGGCGTCAGCCTGGGGAACCTGCGCACGGACTACATCGACGTCTACCAGATCCACAACCTGCCCCTGAAGGACTTCGACCAGGTGTTCGGCCCCCAGGGGGCCTACCGGGCCCTGGCGGAGGCCAAAGCGGAGGGGAAGATCGGCCACATCGGGGCCACCGCCCACAGTGTGGACGCCCTGGGCAAGATTGTGGAGGAGTACAGCGACCGGATCGAGACGGTGATGTTCCCCTACAACATCGTGGAGAGCCAGGGGGAGGACGTCCTGCGCCAGGCCCGGGAGAAGGGGATGGGCACCATCGCTATGAAGCCCCTGGCCGGGGGCAACCTGGACGACTGGGAGCTGGCCCTGCGGTATGTGGCCCAGGCGGCGTGCATTGACATCTCCATCCCCGGCATGGGAAGCCCGGAGGAGGTGGAGCGCAACGCCGCCGTGGAGCTGACCGCCCCCCTCAATCCTGAGGAGCTGGAGCGGTGCGCCGCCGTCCGCCGGGAGCTGGGCAGCCAGTTTTGCCGCCGGTGCGGCTACTGCGCCCCCTGCACCGTGGGCATCGACATCCCCAACAACTTCACCTTCCTGAACTACCTGAAGAAGTATGACCTGGCGGACTGGGCCAAAAGCCGGTACGGGAGCCTGTCTCACCACGCCGGGGAGTGCATCGGCTGCGGGGCCTGTGAGAGCCGCTGCCCCTACGAGCTGCCCATCCGGGAGATGCTCCAGGGCGTGGCCGCCCAGTTCGGATACTGAGAGGGGGAGGCGGAAGGGTGGCAGACCGGAAGAAAAAGAAAACAGGCCAGTTTCTGCCCGAGGCGACCAACGACCGCTTTTTTCTCCTTCTGGCTGGCGGAAAGGCCTGGGGCCCGGAACGGGAGGCCGACCCAAAGTTGGAGGCGGGACCGGAGCCGGAGGAGCCGGCGGG
>CAJLWS010000260.1 GCA_905210385.1 uncultured Eubacteriales bacterium
GAAGGTGAAACCCCGGCCCTCCATGGTCTCCGGGTTGAGGGCGGGCACAGTGTCGTACAGTCCGCCGGTCTCCCGCACCACGGGAATGGTGCCGTAGCGCATGGCGATCAGCTGGGTCAGGCCGCAGGGCTCCTGCTTGGATGGCATGAGCACGATGTCGCCGCCGGCATAGGTCTGGTGGGCCAGGGCGTTGTCAAAGACGATATTGGCGGACATCTTGTGGGAGAACCGGGAGGCGTAGTAGCGGAACATGTCCTCGTACTGCCGGTCGCCGGTACCGATGACCACCAACTGGATGTCGTCCCACATCAGGTCGTCCATCACCGCCTGGACCAGGTCCAGGCCCTTGTGCCCCACCAGGCGGGTGATCATGATGACCATGGGCACATCGTCCCGGGTGGCAAGGCCCAGCTTCTGCTGGAGGAACCGCTTGTTCTCCAGCTTCTTCTCCAGGGTGTCCGCGGTGTAGTTGACATAGAGCAGGGGGTCGGTGGCGGGGTTGAACTCGTCGGTGTCGATCCCGTTGACCACGCCGGACAGCTTGTAGCTGTGGGCCTGGAGCACTTCGTGCAGGCCATGGGCGTAGTAGGGGTTCTGGATCTCATAGGCATAGGTGCGGGAGACGGTGCTCACCCGGTCGGACACCAGGATGGCGGCCTTCATCAGGTTGGTGCAGCCGTCGTACTCCATGGTGCCCTTCCAGTCCTCCGGCAGGCCCAGGCACTCGTCCACGAAGGAGTTGGGGGCCTTACCCTGGTACTCCATGTTGTGGATGGTGAACAGGGTGCGGATGGGCTGGTAGGCCTCAAGGTCCATATAGAAGGCCCGCAGAAACACCGGGACCATAGCGGTCTGCCAGTCGTTGGCGTGGATCACGTCGGGATACCAGTCCAGGTGCTGCAGGGACTCCAGCACGGCCTTGGAGAAGAAGGCGAACCGCTCGCCGTCGTCGTAGTAGCCGTAGGCGTTGTCCCGGTAAAAGTAGTACTCGTTGTCAATGAAGTAGTAGGTCAGATTGTCCCGGTCGCCGGTGGCCTTGAACACGCCGGCGTAGACGCTGCGCCAGGACAGAGGAACGAAGAAATGGGTCACATACTCGATGTGAAACTCAGGGTTGTCCTTGATGGCCTTATAGTAGGGGACGAAGACCCGCACGTCGGCGTCCGGGGTGTCGCTCAGGGCCTTGGGCAGAGCGGCGGCCACGTCCCCCAGTCCGCCAGTCTTCAGATAGGGGGCTGCCTCGCTGGCGGCAAACAGGATCTTCATACCGTCACTCCTTTCCGGATGATCACAGGGGCGGAGGCCAGGCCCTTGAGCTCCGTTCCGGCGGAGATGGTGGCCCACTTGTCCACGATGACGTTCTCCAGCACGGCGCCCTCGCCCACCACGCTGCCCTGCATGATGATGCAGTCCTTGATGACCGCGCCCTTCCCGATGCGAACCCCGCGGGAGAGAACGCAGTTCTCTGCCGTGCCGTCAATGATGCAGCCGTCAGCGATAATGCAGCCGGACGCGGAGCAATCCATGCCGTAGTAGGTGGGCACCTCGTCGTTGACCCGGGTGTAGATGGGGGAGTCAGCCCGGAACAGGGACTTGCGGACCTTGGCGTCGGTGAGCAGCAGGTTGCTTCGGAAGTACTCTGCCACATTGCGCACCCGCAACACCACGTCCTGGCACTCGTAGATGTTGATGGACAGACGACCCTGGTTGAACTTGCGCTGGATGAAGTCCCGCTCCAGGTCATAGGCGCCCTGGGCGGTGTATTCCTTGATCACCTGGATGAGCAGCTCCCGGCTGATGATGTAGGTACCCATGCTGGAAAAGCTGCCAGCGCTGGCGGGATAGTTCAGGGCGCAGGCAGTGGCCCGGCCGGCCCCGTCGGAGAGCATGACAAAAGTACAGGGCTCGGGGTTGGTCCCGTCCTCCTTGGTGGCCACCACGGT
The DNA here is from genome assembly GCA_905210385.1 of uncultured Eubacteriales bacterium. Taxonomy (GTDB): domain Bacteria; phylum Bacillota; class Clostridia; order Oscillospirales; family Oscillospiraceae; genus Enterenecus. Next base: position 1,944 of record CAJLWS010000260.1, read on the forward strand.
GATGTCACAGCCGCTGTCCACATGGGACTGGAGGGCGGGACGGTAGTCCATGTTGCACAGCACGTGGGCGCTGGCCAGCAGAACGTAGGGGGTGGTGGCGTCCTCCAGGTAGTTCAGGGCGTTGCGCAACTCGTCCAGCTTGCCCCGGTGCATCTGGGAGAAGCTCTCGGTAGCGAAAGGAGGCAGAAGAAGCAGCCCGCCGTTCTTCCGGTTCAGGTCCCACTCCTGGGCGTTGGCCAGGTGATCCATCAGGGAGTGGTAGTGCTGCTTGGCCAGCACACCCACGTTGGTAATACCCGAGTTGACCATGTTGGACAGGGTGAAGTCGATCAGCCGGTAGCGTCCGCCGAAGGGAATGGCGGCCATGTTCCGGTCATGGGTAAACGCGTTGAGCTCGTCATTGTACATCTCGGAGAAGATGATGCCAGTCATTTTCATGTTGCCCGCCTCCCTCAAACAATTTCCTTGGGTTTGATGACCGCGCCGGAGGGGATGGTTCTCTTGTGACCCACCACACTGATGCCCCAGTCCCCGCCCACGCAGTGTTCCGGACGGTCCCCGATGGTGGCGCCGGGCTCGATGACGCACTGCTCACCGATGATGGCATAGTTGACGCTGCTGCCCCGCCGCACGGTGGTGTTAGGCATGACCACGGCACCCACCACATTGGCGCCCTCCTCCACCACGCATCCGGTGTACAGCACGGAGTTTTCCACGCTGCCGTAAATTTCACA
>CAJLWS010000261.1 GCA_905210385.1 uncultured Eubacteriales bacterium
CCTTCTTGCAGTCGCCGTAGGTGAAGTCCATCTCCTTGCCGCCCACGATGGCGGGGAGATTCTCCAAATCCTTGGGCACCGTCCAGTCCAGGGTGATGTTGGAGAAGGGGGCCTGGGTACCCCAGCGGCTGGGGGTGTTCACCCCGTAGACGAAGCACTGGATGCACTGCTTGACCTCCTTCTGGGTCAGGTTGTCCGCCTTGACGAAGGGAGCCAGGTAGGTATCGAAGGAGGAGAAGGCCTGGGCCCCCGCCCACTCGTTCTGCATGATGCCCAGGAAGTTGACCATCTGGTTGCACAGGGTGGACAGGTGCTTGGCGGGGGCGGAGGTGATCTTGCCGGGGATGCCGCCCAGCCCCTCCTGGATGAGCTGCTTCAGAGACCAGCCGGCGCAGTAGCCGGTGAGCATGGAGAGATCATGGATGTGGATCTCCGCATTGCGGTGGGCATCGGCCACCTCCTGGTCGTAGATCTCGCTGAGCCAGTAGTTGGCGGTGATGGCCCCGGAGTTGGACAGGATGAGCCCGCCCACGGAGTAGGTGACGGTGGAGTTCTCCTTCACCCGCCAATCGTTGATCTGCAGGTAGTTGTCCACCAGCTCCTTGTAGTTGAGCAGGGTGGAGCCCACGTTGCGCACCTTCTCCCGCTGCTTGCGGTAGAGGATATAGGCCTTGGCCACATCGGCGTACCCCGCCTCGCTGAGCACCGCCTCCACGCTGTCCTGGATGTCCTCCACACTGATATGCCCGTCCTTGATCTTGGGCTCGAAATGGGCGGTGACCCGCAGGGCCAGCAGGTCCATGACGCTGGGGTGATACTCCTTGCCCAGCGCCTCGAAGGCCTTGGTGATGGCCGCGCTGATCTTCCCGATCTCGAACTGGGCGATGGCGCCGTCCCGCTTGACTACCTGATACATACCGGGTCCCTCCTGCGTTCTCTTTCTGTGGGGACCGGCCGGGGCACGCGCCTCGAACCGGTCCAGTAAATATTACTATACCACCCGGTTGAGCCAGCGTCAATATGTTGTGATAATTTATTTTTTAACGCACTATATTTAGTGGCAGCCCAGGCGGATTCACACCCCTCTCAGCTCCACGTGCTCCACATAGGGGGCCACCAGCTCGGCAAAGCCCCCCAGCTCCTCTTTGTCAAAGCCGGACAGGCCGGCGAAGGCCACCGTATCCCGGTCGGTGAAGTTCTGGATGTAGTACCGCGCCGCCCCCCGAATCCACCCCCCGATGGCTCGGAAGGAGTCTCCGTCGTGGAACTGCCGCACGGCGGTGGTGCGAAGCTCATAGTCCACATGGCCCTCCAGCAGCCACGCTATGCTCTCCCGGATCGGCCCCAGGTCCAGGCCGGGCACCCCGGCGGTCTCCGGGTAGCGGTCGGGGGAATTCTTCACATCCATGGCCACATAGTCTACCAGCCCGCGCTCCCATAGCTCTACCATCCGGGCGGGGTGACTGCCGTTGGTGTCCACCTTCACCGGGTAGCCCAGGGCCTTGACCTCCTCCAGCAGCCCGGCCAGGTCCGCTCTCAGCAGGGGCTCCCCCCCGGTGACGCACACCCCGTCCAGCAGGCCCCGGCGCCTGCGGAGGAAGTCCAGCAGTTCTCCCTGGGTGAGCGCCGCCGGGAGGTCCCCCTCCAGCAGCTCGGCATTGTGGCAGAAGGGGCAGCGGAAATCGCATCCCCCCAGGAACACGGTGCAGGCCACCTTCCCCGGCCAGTCCAGCAGGGTCATTTTCTGTAAGCCCTGGATGTCCATGTCCATTCCTCCCCCGGTTTTTTCTCCATTCTATCCTTGGGGGAATTCCCCGTCAAGGGGGAAGCGGGTGGGCAGGGCAAAGCCGCCCCCGGCTCGCGCCGGAGACGGCTTTTGAGGATTACAGAATGACCAGTTCCCCGTCTTGCACATCCACCACCAGGGTGGCGTCGGGGGTGACGTCGCCGGAGATGATCTTCCGGCCCACCAGGTTCTCCACCGTGTGCTGGAGATACCGGCGCAGGGGCCGGGCGCCGTACATGGGGTCGTAGGCGGCGTCCAGGATGTGGCCCTTGGCCGCCTCGGTGAGGACCACCTTCAGCCGCTTGTCCTCCAGGCGGCGGTTCAGACCGGCCATCAGCAGGTCGATGATGTGGAAGATGTTGTCCCGGGTCAGGGGCTTGTAGAACACGATCTCGTCCAGCCGGTTGAGGAACTCCGGCCGGAAGGACCGCTTGAGCAGCTCCTCCACCTGGTCCCGGGCGGTCTGGCTGATCTCCCCGTTGGGCTCGATGCCGTCCAGCAGGTACTGGCTGCCCAGGTTGGAGGTCAGGATGATGATGGTGTTCTTGAAGTCCACGGTGCGGCCCTGGCTGTCGGTGATCCGGCCGTCGTCCAGCACCTGGAGCAACACGTTGAACACGTCGGGATGGGCCTTCTCCACCTCGTCGAAGAGCACCACGCTGTACGGGTGGCGGCGCACCGCCTCGGTAAGCTGGCCGCCCTCCTCATAGCCCACATATCCGGGAGGGGCCCCGATGAGCCGGGAGACGGAGAACTTCTCCATGTACTCGCTCATGTCGATGCGCACCAGGTTCTTCTCGCTGTCAAACAACGCCTCGCACAGGGCTTTGGCCAGCTCGGTCTTGCCCACGCCGGTGGGGCCCAGGAACAGGAAGGAGCCGATGGGC
>CAJLWS010000262.1 GCA_905210385.1 uncultured Eubacteriales bacterium
TGGCGGGCGCGGCGGCGGTGGAGTGGATCTCCGCCCGGGCCAGGGCCCCAATCCCGGCGGTTCTGGCCTCCCTGCTGCTGCCGGGGCTTGCACTGCTTTCGGCCGGGCTGGGATGAGCCTTTCCGGCTTAAAACCCACGCGGTCAAACAAACGGACCTGGACAGTGCCCCCAAGCGGAGGGTGTCCAGGTCCATGTTCCTTTTCTTTCGATCCTCGCTGGGTCACGGCCCTCGGTAGTCCCGCAGGGCGGGGACAAAGACGGAGCCCGCTTCCGCTAATTCAACTTTTGTTTTTTGGGTTCGTTTCCGATAAACTTGGAAAGTCAAAAATTTTTCATTTTTCGGTTACAAAAATAATGCCTGGATACATGTTAATTATAGAAGGCCTTCTTCAAATTAATTGAATAGTAGGTGATGGTGATGTTTTAGATTCAAATAGTAGCTTGCGCAAGACAGATATATTTGTAGATAGTTATCGAAAAGGTTAAAAAGGAGATGTCTTGAAATGAAAGCAAGATTACGGATTATGGGCCTGATTATTGCACTTGTGCTTTGTACTTCGGCAATAGCTACAAATGCGTTTGCCATTGGAGCCGGAAATGGTTGGCTTAGCGGAGAAGTGGAGTATAACGGCTATCCTTACGAGTATAGACTGACGATTCGCACAGATCGCAATATTGGAGGATATCAATCTACCTGCGACACGGATGCCTGCATAAAGCGGGTACACTATTCCCTGGAAGGACGCTGGCTTACTAAAAACTATGGCTATCAGACCGCCACGGCTGGATATCACGCTGTTGCGCCTATGAGTGAAACTTCAAGCTCAGATTGGGTGATATGCCCAAAGGGGGCAGAACAGGTTGTGCAGTTCACACGCGGAACTGGGAGCGTTTCCATGTACGGCGATACTATCGTCACAAAATCGGTTTCTATCTGGGCATGACGAATCATATCCCAAGTTGGGAGAACATGAGCTGTCCCAGCGATATAGGGACTTAAGGAGGAAAACCGATGAAGAAGGTTCGGTTCCAGAAAAGATTAGGAATGCTTCTGCTGTCCTGCATCTTGGTGTTGTCGCTTACCGGCTGCCTCCAGACGGCAGAAACGTCCAGCGGCAGTCCGCCTAACCTTACTCTCCAACCCGCACCCACTGGGCCAGAGTCTACGGACATTCCTTATCATGGGGCAGGGACCAAGCCGCCGGAGGAAAATCGGTCTTTCACATCCTTGGGCTGGGTTTCTTCAGAAGATGGCAGAGGGTTTTACATACCAGGAGAACAAAAGCTCCATTACTATGACCTGGAAACCAGGCGGCTCACCTCCCTGTGTGCCCAGAGTGGCTGCATGCATGTGGACGAAACCTGCGGGGCCTGGCTCGGAGAATGGGTGCGAGGATTCGCTGTCTATGACGGGTACTGGTATGCCCTGTCATCAGAAAACGGCGGGGCAGTACTGCGGCAGATTGATCCCCAGACCAGGGATAAGCGGGTGCTGTGCGCATTTTATTCAGAGCAAGACTATGAGTACTATGAGTTTACGGGAGGGTATGTCTCTCATGGATATGCTTACTTGTGGTTGAACCACAGCTGGTCGGAGGGAACGGAGCAACCACGGGAGTATAACCTGGTCCGAGTCAACCTCTCCGACGGGAGCGCAGAGCCCCTTACCCTGACCGGGAACATCACCTTTGCGGGATCAGATGGAGACAGCGTACTGCTTCTGGCCCAGTTTTTCACATTCGACCCTATGAGCGAGGAAGAGTTTCTGGCCAAGAATCCGGATGGGAACTACGAGAACTATTTGTTGGAAGAGATGGAGCGGGCGGAGGCAGAAGGCACCACGGAGCTGCGGGAGTACACCTTTGATATGTCGGACTATCGGATGGTTGCGGAAGGGGACGTGTGGATCAGCCCCACTCAGGCGCTCACCCGGTATGGGGATTACTCTCTCTACGCCGTGGGGGACACCCTGCACATCTACGACCTGACCACCGGGGAGAGCAGAGAAATCCAGGCACCGGGGGAACTGATTAACTTTCTGATTGTGGATGGAACCGCCATCTACCTGGTGCGGGATCCTGAGCTGAAGGTCTATGCCACCGCCCTGGCGGGGGGCGAGAGCTATCTGCTGGAGGACAGAGCGGGGCATTCCGTGGTTGCCTTCGGTATCTCCGGAGAGTGCGCCGACGCCTTCTACGGCATCTATACCGATACGGAGCCCAGCACCCACGGCTGGATCCTCAAGGAGGACTACTACGCCGGGAACTACGACCAGATCGTGGCCACCGACTGAGGAGAAGAAACCTCGTGGAGCTGTAATTTGACAGTGTACGGAAAAGCTGTGGCGCCCAAATGGCCCGCTGGCGGTCGGGCTGGGATGAGCCTTTTCGGCTTAAAACCCACGCGGTCAAACAAACGGACCTGGACGGCTTCCCGATTATGGGGCCGTCCAGGTCCATGTTCGTTCTCCTTTGCCCCTCGCTGGGTCACGGTCCCCAGTAGTCCCGCAGGGCGGGGACGATGATTTCTCCGTTCTGATCTGCAATGACAAAGGCATACACCGGCTGGCGGTAGCCCTTGGTGTCCGTGATGTACTCCAGGCCGCAGGACAGCACCCGGGCCTCCGACGGGTGATAGAGCTCCACCCACTGTTCAAAC
>CAJLWS010000263.1 GCA_905210385.1 uncultured Eubacteriales bacterium
CCCATTTGAGTAACTCCTCTTCTCAAATTTTTCCCTACAACTTCTTGACACCGTCCCCTGATTTTCTGGGTCTTGTACCATTCCTTCCGTTGTGCTATGATGATTTGCGATGAGTTTTCACCCCACACTTTGATTTTGGAGGCACAGCAATGACAGATATGAAGAAAATTCCGGAGCGCAGCCAGGTCCCGGTGGAGGACACCTGGAACCTGGCCGACATCTACTACTCTGACGAGGCGTGGCAGCAGGACCTGGAAGCCACCCGGGCCCTGGCCCAGAAGCTGCCCGGCTACGCCGGCCGGCTGGGGGAGAGCGCCCACACCCTGTATGAATATGTGGAGCTGGAGCAGCAGGTGGGAGAGCACCTCACCGAGCTGGCCAACTACGCCCAGCGCAAGGGCGACCAGGACACCCGGGTGGCGGAAAACCAGGCCCTGGTGGGCAAGGTGATGAGCCTGTATGTGGAGATCAGCAGCGCCGTGTCCTTCGAGACCCCCGAGCTGCTGAAGATCCCCCAGGAGACCCTGGAGCAGTTCTACCGGGACGAGCCGAAACTGGAGCTCTACCGCCGGTATTTCCAGATCGTCCAGGACCAGAAGGAGCACATCCTGTCCGACGCGGAGGAGAAGCTGCTGGCCGCCGCCGGGGAGATGGCCCAGGCCCCGGAGGACATCTACGGCAAGCTCACCAACGCCGATCTGACCTTCCCCGACACGGTGGACGGCCAGGGCAACGCCGTTCCCCTGTCCGACGGCTCCTTCGTCCCCACCCAGATGAGCGAGGACCGGGTGCTGCGGGAGAACGCTTTCAAAACCTATTACAAGACCTACGGCACCATCCGCAACACCGCCGCCGCGGTCCTCTCCGCCCAGGTCAAGCAGCTGCAGTTCTTCGCCACCGCCCGGAAGTATGAAAGCGCCCTGGCCGCCGCCGTGGCCGGCACCCGGGTGCCTCCTCAGGTGTACCACAACCTGATCTCCACGGTGAACGCCAACCTGGACAAGCTCCACCGCTATGTCCGCCTGCGCAAGAAGCTGCTGGGAGTGGACGAGCTGCACATGTACGACATCTACGCCCCCATGGTGTCCGGCGCGGACAAGGTCATTTCTTTCCAGCAGGCCAAGGACACCGTCTATGCCGCCCTGGCCCCCATGGGAGAGGACTACCGGGCCATCATCCGGGAGGGCTTTGACCACCGCTGGATCGACGTGTACGAAAATGTGGGCAAGCGGTCCGGCGCCTACTCCGCCGGAGCTCTGTGCCACCCCTACGTCCTGCTCAACCACAAAGACAACCTGGACAGCATGTTCACCCTGGCCCACGAGATGGGCCACGCCGTCCACTCCTACCTGTCCAACCGCAGCCAGCCCCCGGTATACCGGGACTATGTGATCTTTGTGGCCGAGGTGGCCTCCACCTGCAACGAGGCCCTGCTCATGGAGTACCTGCTGGCCCGGACCGGCGACAAGAAGGAGCGGGCCTGGCTCATCAACCACTTCCTGGAGCAGTTCAAGGGCACCCTCTACCGGCAGACCATGTTCGCCGAGTTCGAGCTGCGCATGGGCCAGCTCAACGCCCAGGGGGAGACCCTCACCGCCGACCTGCTCTCCAAGGAGTACAAGGCCCTCAACGAGAAGTACTACGGCCCCGACATGGTGTCCGATGACGAGATCGCCCTGGAGTGGGCCCGCATCCCCCACTTCTACTACAACTACTACGTCTACCAGTACGCCACCGGCTACTCCGCTGCCATCGCCCTGTCCCGCCGCATCCTGAGGGAGGGCGAGCCTGCGGTCAAGGACTACCTGGGCTTCCTGTCCGGCGGCTGCTCCAAGGATCCGGTGGATCTGCTTCGTGGGGCTGGGGTGGATATGTCCAGCCCCCAGCCCATTCAGGACGCCCTGGACCTGTTCGGCACCTTGCTGGACGAGATGGAATCCCTGATGGCGGATTGATGCTCCGCGCCCATATGGAAAGGCTGGCAGCCCATCGCGCTGCCAGCCTTTTTTCATGGAATTGCCCATGAAATTGTTCTTGACATCTTTTATGTCTACCCATTCAGAACCTCAGCGACTCCCACACGGCTGTGGAAAACTCTGTGGAAGCTGTTGAAAACTCTTGATTTACAGGATCTACACGATCCCCACGTTCTGTCATCACAAAATTTTTTCAAACTTTTTTCGCAAAAATAGGCGTACAAACGAAATTATCTGTCTCCTGTTTGTCCATTCCTTACCCAGCCGTTTTCCGCCTGCGGTGAAGGCTCATCCATTCCGCTGCGGCTCCTTTCCCCGCACCCCTCCTTCGCTGGGCTTCGATTTGGTATCTTATGCGGCCTGACGCGTTTAGCCTTATGCCTGATTCAGCCGGGCCGCCACCACCCGGGCGGCCTTTACGCCCGAAGCTCCGGCTTGCGCCAGGCCGCGGGTGACTCCCGCGCCATCGCCCACAGCGAAGAAACCGGGCAGGGCGGTCTCCAGCTCGTTGGACAGGCGGATGCGGGCGGAGTAGAACTTCACCTCCGCGCCGTACAGCAGGGTATCGTCATTGGCAGTACCAGGCGCGATCTTATCCAGGGCGTAGATCATCTCAATAATGCCGTCCAGAATACGTTTCGGCAGCACCAGGCTTAAGTCGCCCGGAGTTGCGGAAAG
>CAJLWS010000264.1 GCA_905210385.1 uncultured Eubacteriales bacterium
CCAGCCCCCTCCAGGGAAACTGTCTGCGCAGAGCCCGGAACACATCATAGGCCAATCCCAGCCCCACCCCGGCCAGCGCGCCCTGGCCAAAGACCACCGCCTGCCCCAGAATGTCCACCCCCATGGACTCACCGCAGCAGCCGGGCTAGAAAACCACCCTTTCCCCCGGCCTGGTCATCCTCATAGGAGATGGAGTCAATCTCCCCCTCCACCTTCAGGTCCCCGCCGTCCAGGGAGAGCTTCTCAATGCGTAGCTCCGCCCCCGATACCACCATGGTCCCCCGCGAGGTGGACAGGACGATAGCGGTCTCGTCAAACCGTTCCACATCCTCCACCCCGGACACAGTGAGGCTGCGCCGCTCCTCCAGCACCACATGGTGGGGCGCGCCGCCCCCGTTTTCATATCCCATTCCGGCCAACTCCTTCCTGTGGATGCTCTATCCCATCCTATGGAGTTTGTCCCCGGGATATTCTTCCGTCAAAAAGTTCCGGCCAGGTTCAAGCCCTGGCCGAAATCAGTTTGCATATTTTTCGCGGCGCGCCGCGAGCTTTGAGAGACATTTCCCACCAGCCGGGCGGCTGAAGGGTCACTCCTCCGGTTTCTCCTTCTTCCCACCCTGGCGGGCGCGGAGATCCTGCTTGAGCAGGGTGTAAAGCACCGCCGTGATGGGTACGCTGATCACCAGACCCACAAAGCCCAGCAAGCTGCTTCCCACCGTTACTGCCGCCAGCACCCAGATACCGGGTAATCCCAGGCTGGTCCCCACCACCTTGGGGTAGATGAGATTACCCTCCAGCTGCTGGAGAATCACCAAGAAGATCAGGAACCACACCGCTTGCATAGGGTCGATCATCACCAGCAGCACCACCGCCAGGATGGCGCCGATATAAGCCCCTGCCACCGGGATCAGGGCGGACACGCCGATGATCACCGAGATCAGGGGAGCGTAATCAAACCGGAAGACGCACATACCCACGAAGCACAGGCAGCCCAGGATGCACGCCTCGGTGACCTGGCCGGTGACATAACGGGTGAAGGTGTCCGCCGTCAGCCGGACCACCGACAGGAAGGGGCCGACCATCTTTTTGGGTAGATAGGTTACCACGATGCGCCGGCACTGGGCCAGCAGCCTGGGGGCCCCGGATAGCATATACACGGAAAACACAATAGCCAGTACACCGGTGACCACCGCGGACACCACCACGCCGGTGGCGGAGATCAGGTGGGGCATGGTATCGGTGAGCAGCTCCAGAGCCCGGGAAAGCAGGCTGTTCAAATCGTCAAAGGCCCCGGTGAAATTCAAGTCCTCCAAACTCTCCAGCTGGAACTTCTCCACCACCCAGTCGAACAGCTGCTGGAAGTTAGAGCCGTAAGTGCTCAGGTTGCTTACAAACCGCTCCAGGCTTTTGATGAGCTCGGGGACCACCAGGGCCACCAGCACCGCCAGGAAGGCGATGAGCAACACGTAGGAGGTGGCCACCGCCAACGGCCGGGCCGCCCGTCGGCCCCGCTCCGACAGGCGCTGAGCATAGAGCCGGGCAAAGAAGTTGCAGGGGCGGTTGAGCACAAAGGCAATGGCAAAGCCGATGAACAGGGGCTCGAAGGCGTGAAGTACGCCCCCCACCCAGGCCCCCACCGCGTCCAGCTTGACGATGAAGGCCACCAGGACCACGGCAAAGGTGATCAGCAGAATCAGCTGTTTGAACAGTCTCTTATCCATATCGGCCCTCCACACTGCCCGGCGCTGAGAGTTCCAGGTTTCTCCCTCAGTCTATCACCTCCGCCCGCCTCCGTCAAATGAAGATTCTCTTAAAATGTGGCATGGACGTCGTCGCCTCGGGCCTGTTCAAAGTTTCTCTGCTTTTTCCGACCGGCGGCGTGGGCCAGCAGGGCGGCCACCGCCTCCCGGTCGCCGGAGGCGATGGCCTGGCGGTAGGTCCGAAGCCGCTCCTCCAGCTGCTCCACCATGCCGCATAGGGCGTCGGCATTCAGGGTGAACAACTGGGTCCATAGGGGCACGTCCAGGGCGGCTACCCGGGTGCAGTCCCGGAAGGAGCCCCCCTCAAAGCCCATGCAGGAGAACAGCTCATCATTGTCGCACACCGACAGGGCGATGACATGCATGAGCTGGCTGGTGTAGGCAATCATCTCGTCGTGGCGCTGGGGGGTGGTGGACACCACGTCCCGAAACCGGCAGTGGACAGCCATCCGCCCCAGCAGGTCCAGGTGCTCCTGGGTGCTGTCCTCTCCCGGGGTGATGATGAAGTGGGTGTTGCGGAACAGGGTTCCCTCGGCGTTGTCGATGCCGGACACCTCCTTGCCCGCCATGGGGTGGCAGCCGATGAAGTCCACCGTGTCCGGCAGGCATTTGGCCGCCTCCACGATGGCGGTCTTGATTCCGCACACATCCAGCACCAGGCTGCCCGGCCGGAACCTGTCCCGGTTGTCTCGGAGGAAGTCCATGATCCCCTGGGGATCCTGGCAGAGGATGACCACGTCGCTCTCGGGCAGCTCGGCTGCGGGGTCGAAGGTAACCCGCTGGGCCACTCCCCGCTCCAACGCCTTGTCATAGGTGGCCTGGGAGCGCACGCCCCCCACCACCAGGTAGTCCTCGAACTCTCGGAGAGCCAGGGCCAG
>CAJLWS010000265.1 GCA_905210385.1 uncultured Eubacteriales bacterium
TCGCCGGCTTGGCAGGCATGCACGGCGCCCATGCGGCCAATCGGGCCCTGTCCGAGTGCGATGTGCTCTTTGCCATTGGCTGCCGCTTCTCCGACCGGGTGGCCACCGACCCGGCCACCTTCGCAAAAAATGCCAAGATCGTACATATCGATATCGACCGGGCGGAGATCGACAAGAACGTGCCCACCTACCACCACATCATCGGGGATGCCCGGCGGGTACTGGAGCTGCTCAATGAGAAGCTGCCCAAGCACGACCACTCGGAGTGGAAGGCCCATGTGTTCTCCCGGAAGGAGGTGCCGCTGAAAAAGGACGACATCCTCCATCCCCACGAGATCCTGGAGACCATTCAGGAGCTCACCGGCGGAGACGCCATCATCGCCACCGACGTGGGTCAGCACCAGATGTGGTCCTGCCAGTACTACCACTTCTCCCGGCCCGGGCAGCTGCTTACCAGCGGAGGATTCGGCACCATGGGCTTCGGCCTGGGGGCCGCCATGGGGGCCAAGGTGGGCAACCCGGACAAAGTGGTGGTCCACTGCACCGGGGACGGCTGTTTCCGGATGAACTGCCACGAACTGGCTACAGTGGAGCACTACCACATCCCGGTGATCACCGTGATTTTTGACAACCGCACCCTGGGCATGGTCCGCCAGTGGCAGAACCTGATCTACCACAAACGGTTCTCCCAGACCACCCTGGACCGGGGGCCGGACTTTGTGAAGCTGGCGGAGGCCTACGGGCTTCATGGCTTTCGGGCGAAGAACCAGGCGGAGTTCGCCGACGCCTTCCGCCAGGCCCTGGTCTTGGGTACGGGCTGCGTCATCGACTGCGCCATCGACATCGACGCCATGGTCCATCCCATGGTGAATGGCGGCACCCCCGTCACCGATTTCCTGCTGGATTAAAGGAGGGAGACTGCGAATGAATACTGCCAACCACAAACGACACACCTTGTCCGTCCTGGTGGAAAACGCGGCCGGCGTGCTCAGCCAGGTGTCCCGCCTGTTCTCCCGGAAAGGGTACAACATCGAGTCCCTGGCCGTGGGAACCACCGACGACCCGGGGGTGTCCCGCATCACCATCGAGGTGCTGTGTGACGACCAGCAGATCGAGCAGATCATCAACCAGCTGCGCAAGCAGTACTCCGTCTACTCCGTGCGGCTGCTGCCGCCGGACTCCTCCATCCGCCGGGAGCTGGTGCTTATCAAGGTAAAGGCGGAGAGCCGGGAGGTGCGCAACGAGGTCATCCAGATTGCCAACATCTTCCGGGCCTCCATCATCGACGTGTCCACCACCACCCTGACCCTGGCCATCATCGGAGAGGAGTCCAAGGACGACGCATTAGAGCGACTACTCCGGGAGTTCGGTATCCTGGAGCTGGTGCGTACCGGCATGGTAGCACTGGAAAGAGGCCGGGCCACCATCAGCGACAACGCGGACAATAAGGAGACGGACGAGTTCGAGCTGGGCAAGAACGTCTTGTAGGCTTCGTCGGAAAAGGCTCTGCCTTCTCCGATATGGAGGGAAGCTGTTGCGGCGAGGTTTCTCTGATGAGATCGTTTTGCTGAATTTATCCCACATTCTATTTGCAAGGAGTGTTTATCATGGCAAAGATGTACTATGAGAAGGACTGCGACCTGAGCTACCTGGATGGGAGGAAGATCGCCATCATCGGCTACGGCTCCCAGGGCCATGCCCATGCTCTCAACCTGAAGGACTCTGGCTGCGATGTATGCGTGGGTCTGCGGGAGGGCTCCAAGAGCTGGGCAAAAGCAGAGGCGGCGGGCCTGACTGTCAAGTCTATCCCCGAGGCAGCCCAGTGGGCGGACGTCGTCATGATGCTTATCAACGACGAGGTGCAGGCGGACGTCTACAAGCAGGACATCGCTCCCTATATGACTGAGGGAAAGGCCCTGGCCTTTGCCCACGGCTTCAACATCCGTTACCAGCAGATCGTCCCCCCTGCCGGGGTGGATGTGTTTATGGCCGCCCCCAAGGGGCCCGGCCATACTGTGCGCTCCACCTACGTCAATGGCAAAGGCGTGCCCTGCCTGGTGGCGGTGGAGCAGGATGCCACCGGCCGGGCCTGGCCGTTGGCTCTGGCCTACATCGCCGGTATCGGCGGCGCCCGGGCGGGCGTGATGGAGACCACCTTCCACGACGAAACGGAGACCGACCTGTTCGGCGAGCAGACCGTGCTATGCGGTGGTGTGGTGGACCTGATGCGCTGCGGCTTTGAGGTGCTGGTGGAGGCGGGCTACGAGCCGGAAAACGCCTACTTCGAGTGCATCCATGAGATGAAGCTCATTGTGGACCTGATCAACAAGGGCGGAATCGCCGCCATGAACTACTCTATCTCCGATACCGCCGAGTTCGGCGAGTATGTCTCTGGGCCCCGGGTTATCCCACATGAGGAGACCAAGGAGCGGATGCGGGCAGTGCTGTCCGACATCCAGGACGGCACCTTCGCCGGCCGCTGGATCGCGGAGAACAAGAGCTTCGGCCGCACCTTCTTCAACTCCAAGCGCCAGCAGCTGAAGAAGCACCAGATGGAGATCGTGGGCGAGGAGCTGCGTAAAAACATGATCTGGGGTGGCGATACCGACCTGGACACCGCGTCCAACTAAAAGAGA
>CAJLWS010000266.1 GCA_905210385.1 uncultured Eubacteriales bacterium
CAGTTCCTTTGCCAGCGGGGTGATGCCCGCCGTCCTCCTCCCCCTCCAGCAAAAAGAGGGCCTATCCGACCAGGTGATGGTGGAATGCCTGTATGTGGCCGCCGGCTTTGGCCAGGTCATCGCCTCCCGGGCCTCTATTTCAGGGGCAGAGGGGGGCTGCCAGGCGGAGGTGGGCTCCGCTTCCGGCATGGCCGCCGCCGCCCTGGGCCATGCCCGGGGCGGGACGCCGGAGCAGATGGCCGCCGCCTGCGCCATGGCCCTGCAGAACGTGCTGGGCCTGGTGTGCGACCCGGTGGCCGGGCTGGTGGAGGTGCCTTGCGTGAAGCGCAATGTCATGGGGGCGGTGAACGCCCTGGCCTGCGCAGACATGGCTCTGGCGGGCATCGCCGGCGCCATCCCCTGCGATGAGGTGATTGACGCCATGGCCGCCGTGGGCCGTTCCCTCCCCTCCTCCTTGCGGGAAACCGGCGAGGGTGGTCTGGCCGCCACCCCCACCGGCCGGAGGATTGCCGGGGGCGCCCCCGCGGGCGGGGAAGCTCCTCTCACCTGAATTTTGCCTCACCAGGCGGGCTCTCTGCCGCCCGCTTTGGATTTTGCGACAGGACCGGCTGTTTGTCAGTTGACAGCCGGTCCTGGTCCTCTTACAATTGTGTGGGATTTCTTTCTTCTGTCACAGCCGTTCCAGATCCTTTAGTACACCGTTGATCATGGCTTCGGGCACCCAGGCGGACAGAAAGTCTGCCAGCTGCTCCAGTGTCACTGTCCGGGCCGCGCCCTTCACGGGATGCTTGGCCAGCATGGGCACCCGTTTTTGAAACACCGCCCTGCTGCGGGGATCGTCCCACAGCTCACCCAAGGTAATCTGCCTTCTCCTCAGATCCATTCCTTCACCTCCTGCCGTATTCCTATGCGGTCCGGAGGGCAAACTGACCACGAAACGGAGGTCCTGATGAAAAAAGAAAAAGCGCGCTCCCGCTTCTTTAAGGGGCGATCTGTAACCAACAAAAAGCTGGTCTACACCGTCTA
The DNA here is from genome assembly GCA_905210385.1 of uncultured Eubacteriales bacterium. Classification (GTDB taxonomy): domain Bacteria; phylum Bacillota; class Clostridia; order Oscillospirales; family Oscillospiraceae; genus Enterenecus. Next base: position 1,027 of record CAJLWS010000266.1, read on the forward strand.
CTTCACCCTGCGCCTGTCTGTCATTCTCATGCTGATCCTGCAGTTCTTCAACCGCAACTATGAGAATGTGCTCCTGTGCGTGCTCACCCTGGTACTGCTGGTGCTCCCCGCCGCCCTGGAGCGGAAGCTGCGCATCGACCTGCCGGACACCCTGGAAATCATCATCATGCTGTTCATCTACGCCGCGGAGATCTTGGGGGAGATCCAGTCCTTCTACATCACCTTCCCCTACTGGGACACCATGCTCCATACCATGAACGGTTTCCTGTGCGCCGCCATCGGCTTCGCCCTGGTGGACCTGCTCAACCGGAATGAGCGGGTCTCCCTGACCCTGTCCCCCTTCTATATGGCAGTGGTGGCCTTCTGCTTCTCCATGACTGTGGGGGTGATATGGGAGTTCTTCGAGTTCGCCATGGACCACCTTCTTCTCTTCGACATGCAGAAGGACACCATTCTCAACACCATCTCCACCGTCAACCTGGATCCCAACCACGGCACCCAGGCGGTGATCATCCGGGGCATCGAGGACGTGATCCTGGTGCTGGAGGACGGCACCCAACGGGCCCTGGGCCTGGGCGGCTACCTGGATGTGGGCATTTCCGACACCATGATGGACCTGTTCGTCAACTTCATCGGAGCGGTGATTTTTTCCACCATTGGCTTCTTCTACGTCAAAAACCGGGGCAAGAGCGCCATCGCCCCCCAGTTCATCCCCAAGGTGCTGGAGACGCCGGAGGCGCGGCCGGCGGACGCCGGGGAGGAATAATCCCTCCTTCCCGTGGGCATACTCCTCTCGTATTCGGATTACAAGGAGGAACGCGTTATGCTCAACCAAACCAACCCCAGCATCCGCTGCACCGTCAACAGCTGCACCTATCACAAGGATCAGCACTGTACCCTGAATGAGATCCAGGTGGGCTGCACCCAGGGCAATGTAGGCACCTGCCGGGAAACCGAGTGCGCCTCGTTTCAGCTGGGCGACCACGGCACCAAGTGCAACAGCGGCACCTGCTGAGGGAACGGCACCCACGGGCGCTCCACATCGTCTGCGGCAACGAAAAGAGAGGGCCTGCCCAGTCGGGCAGGCCCTTTGCCTATTCGCATTCCTCGTGCCGCCGGGTGGGAATCCCGGCGGCGTGGAAGGCCGACACGATGGCGTCCACGCGCCGGAAGCATGCCCCGTCATCCAGGGCGGGGTCGTCCAGGGCTTCCCGGATCCGGCGGATCAGGGTTACCGCTTCCCCCTCCGCCAGCCGGGCGATCTCCTCCTCGCCGATCGTGTCCAAATACTGGACCACCAGTTCTCCGATGGCTTTTGCGTAAAGCTGCTTCATAACCGCATTGTCCATAAAGATCACCTCACCGATATTTTAGGACATATAGTCCATTTTATCAATAGGACAATATGTACTAAAATATAATCGTCCTGGTGATGATTATGAAACTGCGCATCCGGGATATGCGGGAAGACCGTGACTTGCCGCAAAAGACAATTGCTGCTTACCTTTCCTGCGACCAATCTCTGTATTCCAAATATGAGCGTGGGGAGCGGGAGGTCCCCCTGGCCGTCGTTTGCAAGTTGGCAGACTATTACAAA
>CAJLWS010000267.1 GCA_905210385.1 uncultured Eubacteriales bacterium
TGGAGATCTACTCCATGGCCCGCAAGCGGATCTCCCCGGAGATCAACGCCGTGTCCACCCTGCTGTTCGTCATCGTGCTGGCCCTGCTGGTGTTCAACAACCTGCGGGAGGCCCGCATCGCCAAGGCGGAGGCAAAAAAAGTTTACTAACTAATTTCGCCGAAAAGGCACAGCCTTCCCGGCGAGGGGGTTTGCGGCCCGCGGCAGCGCACTTCGTCGGCGCAAAGTCCGCTTCCCTCCGTTTCCACCTGGCGGTGAAAGCTACGTGCGCTCCCTTGCTCCTCCTCTCCCCACGCAAACCAACATGCTGGGTTTGCGCGGGGACCCGACAGATTGCCACGCACATGTCGCGGCAAAAAACGGATTTCACTCTATTCGCGCCTGCGGGCGCGCACTCTGCGAGGCTCTATCCACTCTTGTTCTTTCGGCCATATTGCCTGAAGATAACCATCACTATTATATTTTTTGGAGGAATGATCTGTTGAAGAAAATCGTAGCTCTGACTCTGGCCTGCGCTCTGGCCGCCGGCCTGTTCCTGTCCGCCTGCTCCGTAGAAAAGGTGGACCCCAATGGTGGGGACGACGGGTTCGTCTCCGGCTCTGACACTCCCGCCGGGGAGAACACCCCCGCCGCCGATGGCAGCCGGGAGGTCACCGTGTACAGCTGGGGCGAGTACATTGACGAGTCCCTCATCCAGGAGTTCCAGGACCAGACCGGCATCACGGTCAACTACCGCACCGTGCCCAGCAACGAGGAGCTCTACTCCCTGCTCCAGCAGGGCTCCATCTCCCCTGACGTCATCGTCCCCTCGGACTACATGATCTCCCAGCTCATCGAGGAGGACTGGCTCCAGCCCCTGGACTATTCCAAGATTCCCAACTTCGAGAAGATCGCCGACCGGTTCAAGAATCTGAGCTATGACCCGGAGAACCTGTACACCGTCCCCTACACCTGGGGCACCCTGGGTATCATCTACAACACCACCATGGTGGACGCGCCCATCACCAGCTGGGAGGCCATGTTCTCCGATGAGAACGCCGGCAACGTGCTGCTCATCGACAACTCCCGGGACGCCTTCGGTATGGCCCTGATGTACCTGGGCTACTCGGTGAACACCACCAATGAGGATGAGATCCGCCAGGCCGCCGCCCTGGTGGCCGACGCCTGGGACCGGGGCGTGTACCAGGGCAAGGGCATGGACGAGATCTTCAACCTGATGGAGGGCGACAACGTGGCCATCGCCACCTACTACGCCGGCGACTACCTGTCCATGTATGAGAACAACGAGAATCTGGCCTACGTCATCCCCGAGGAGGGCTCCAACTGGTTTGTGGACGCCATGTGCATCCTGAAGAACGCCAAGAACGTGGACGAGGCCCACGAGTGGATCAACTTCATGGCCTCCACCGACGCCAACCTGCGCAACATGGACTACATCTGGTACGCCTCCCCCAACGAGGAGGCCCTGGAGATGTACCCCGAGTGGTACGAGGAGCAGTACGGCGAGCCCCTGGACATGGACCTGTACGAGATCATGGCCGCCCCCCAGGAGGTGCTGGACCGCTGCGAGGCCTACCTGGTGATGCCCCAGGAGCTGCGCACCCTGTACAACGATCTGTGGACCGAGCTGTTCGCATAATTGCGCCCGAGCCGTCGCGAGCAGCAGGCTTCGTCGCCACAAGCTCCATCTCTCTCGCTTCCACCTGAATGGTGAAAGCTCAGCCATTTCGCTGAGGCTCCTCTCCCCACAAAAGCTCCGCTTTTGCGGGGGCCCAAAAATCGCCACGCGCATGTCCCCGGGAAAAACGGATGTTACTCTATTCGTGCCTGCGGGCGCGCACTCTGCGAGGCGTTCTGATGGAATGGGCAGGCCCGTGACCACATTGGTCACGGGCCTGTTGGCTGTTTTTCCCAAAGATTTGCCCTTGACGCCATGGCAGGTATATGGTATATTTATCACATTAAGTGCGAAATATACCACATTTGGAGGTTCACAAAGATGAGATCAAAACGCTGGTATGGGCTGACCGGTCTGCTCTCTCTGTTGGGTTTTGTGGGGGTGTTCACGCCGGAGCGGTATTTCCTGGGGTTCTTCGCCTTCGCGGTGGACTTTCAGTATTTCTTTTCCCGCCCGGATGAGATGCAGGAGGGGCAGATCGCACGGTCGGCGGCCCTGGGCTTCTTTTCCGGCATGGGGGTGACGGCCCTGGCGGTGCTGGCGCTCCTGGCCCTGGGCAGCCCGCGGGTAGAAGCCCTCTACATGGGCGCCGGCCTGGGCTGGGGAGTGGCGGTGGCGGTATATGCCCTGTCCAGCTTCTGGGCTTCCCTCCGGGAGTGGAGGCACGCCGGACCATGATTCGAAACAGGATCAAGGAGTACCGGGCCAGGTTTGACATGAAGCAGGAGGAGCTGGCCCAGCTGGTCGGCGTCCGCCGGGAGACCATCGGCAATCTGGAAAAAGGGAAATACAACCCCTCCCTGGTGCTGGCGTGGAACATCGCAAAGGTATTTGGCGTGTCCATTGAGGAGATCTTCACCGTGGAGGATTGAGCCAGGTTCAGCTGCAAAACCGGACAGCCCGCTCAGCGGGCAGGGCAGCAACAAGG
>CAJLWS010000268.1 GCA_905210385.1 uncultured Eubacteriales bacterium
CGGCTGCGGCTCCAGAAGCAGGTCCGCCGCTCGTCGATGGTGATGGCCAGACTCTCCCTGTTCATGTAGGCCAGGGTCAGGACCTCCTTGGTGTAGTGGTCCTGCACGATGGCGGGAATCAATCCCTTTTCGTCAAATTTCAGTTCCATGGATGCTCTCCTTTATTTCAATCCGCATCTCCACGCCCCGGGCCCGGAGATATTGTTTCAGTTCCCGAATGTCCACCTGCCGGGTGTGGAAGATGGAGGCCGCCAGCCCGGCGTCCGCCAGGCAGGTGGGATAGCTCTCCCAGTTCAAAATGTCCTCCGGAATGCCGATGTCGTGGACGAGCACCTCGCCGGCCAGCAGCGCTCCCTTGCCCACAAACAGGCCGGGCTTGGCCATGGAGAAGGTGACGGTGGTGTCCCCGCGCACCGCGTCCCCCAGGACGCGGCCGGTGTCCGTCTCCACCCCCGAGGGGATGTCCGCGCAGACCACCGGCGCGCCGGAGCGGTTCATCAGGGCCACCGCGCTGGCCGCCGGCTCCCGCAGGGGGGAGTTGAGGCCCACGCCGAACAGGGCGTCCACCAGCACGTCGGCGTGCATGGCAAACACCGCCTGCCCCCGGTCCTGGGGGTCATAGAGCTCCACCGCGCCGCCGGCCTGGACCAGCCGCTCCTCCATGGCCCGGCTGTCTGCCGTCATTTTTTCTCTCTCCCCCGCCAGGAGGCACCGCACCTGCCAGCCCGCCCGGGCGAACAGCCAGGCGGCGGCGATGCCGTCCCCGCCGTTGTTTCCCGGACCGGCGAAGATGGCGGCGGCGGGCACCTTGCCCAAGCCGTTCCTCACCTGGGACAGGGTGCTTTCCAGCCCCGCCATGACGTCCAGGCTGTCCGGGAGAGCCCGCTCCTCCCTCTCCGTTCCGCTCTGGACCAGGCCCGCGGCGGCCTGGACAATCCCCCGGGCGGCGCGCTCCATGAGCTGGACGGAGGGGATTCCCCGCTCCTGAATGGCAACCTGGTCCATCCGCCTCATCTGTGACGCAGTGGCAAGATACCCCACGGCAAAGCCTCCTTTTCCGGCCCGTGATCCAGTCCCGGCTCTCCCGGCCGTTTTCCCTACATTATAGTGTTTTCCCCCTTGCATTTCAACTCTTTTTATGATATAAAAGGGCTTAGCGTGAAATGTGAGGAACGGGAAAATAGGGAGCTTGCCCAGCTCAGAGAGAGGCGGTCACCGGCTGAAAGCCGCCTTGTGGGGTGTCCCTTGGTTCGCCCGGGAGCGGCCCGTGAGAGCGGGACGGCCCGCCCCGCCGTTATCGGGGTTCAAGTGCGCGCGTCATGCGCGAATGCGGGTGGTACCGCGGAAGGTGAGCCTTTCGTCCCAAGGTGTGGACGGAGGGCTTTTATTTTTGTACCAGTGAGGTTTCCCTATGGCTGCACCATGTATCAGGATCCGTCCCTACCGGAACGCCGACTATCCCCGGCTGTGTGCCATCCACGACGCCGCCCGCCGGAACGAGCTGGCCCTGGCCGGGCTGTCCGACGCTTTTCTCCCTTTGGAGGTCGCCGCTGGGCGGGAGGGCCTGTTCGACTACGCCCTCCGGGTGGCGGAACTGGATGGCCAGGCTGCCGGATTCGCCGCCTTCACAGACGACGAGCTGGCCTGGCTGTATGTGGCCCCCACCCTGGCCCGCCGGGGGGTGGGCCGGGCCCTGGTGGAACACGCCCTGGCCGAGATGGGCCGGCCGGTGTCCATCGAGGTGCTCGCTGGCAACGCCCCCGCCCTGGCCCTCTATGAGGGCTGCGGCTTTCGCCGGACGGAAACCTTAACTGGGAAAATGCCTGGCAATGAGGATTTTTCCGTTACCGTTCATGTCCTGGAGCTGCCATAGGTCAAGCGGGGACCCACCGTTTTTTCCGCCGCAGAGCGTAAAGAGAAGAAAGAGAAAGGGGCATAACCATGATTATCACCACCACCCCCAGCATTGAGGGTCGGCAGATCAGCCAGTACCTGGGCATCGTCTTTGGGGAGGTCATCTCCGGCGTCAACTTCGCCCGGGACTTCGCCGCCGGCCTCACCAATTTTTTCGGCGGCCGCTCCGGCAGCTATGAGGAGGAACTGACCGGCGCCCGGGAGACCGCCCTGCGGGAGCTGGGAGATCGGGCGGCCCGGATCGGGGCGGACGCCGTGGTGGGCGTCAAGATGGACTATGAGGTCCTGGGCGCCAACAACGGCATGCTGATGGTCACCGTCAGCGGCACCGCCGTCACCCTGGAATGAGGGCAGGCCACATCCATCTGAACATATCATATCCGAAGTGAAGGAGCACAGGTCATGAAAGAACAGTTAGCAAAGATCCGCGCCGAGGCCCTGGCCGCCTTTGACGGGGCCCAGGACAGCGCCCAGCTGGACGAGCTGCGGGTAAAATACCTGGGCAAAAAGGGGGAGCTCACAGCCGTTCTGAAAATGATGGGCAAGCTCTCCCCTTCGGCCCGGCCCGCCATGGGCCAGCTGGCCAACGACGTGCGCGCCGCCCTGGACGCCGCCCTGGAGGCGCGTTCCAAGGCTCTGGAGGAGCAGGCCCTGGAGGCGCGGCCG
>CAJLWS010000269.1 GCA_905210385.1 uncultured Eubacteriales bacterium
TTCTTTTTTGTCCATTTCGACAGGATTGGTCCCCATCCCAGCGGGTGGGGTCGAGGTCGCCGATTCTCGCATCGACGGGAATGCTTGAGGATTCCACCCCCCCGAAGGGCGAAGGTCGCCGGGTCTCGTCCCGGCAGACGAGATACCTTCTCTTGCACCAGAGAAAGTACCCAAAGAGCGTGTCCAGGGGGAGGACCCCCTGGATACCCCCCTCTCAGTTAAAGTGCACCGACAGCTTTCCGGCGGCAACTTACGACGGTGTGCGGGATTCCTCTGACGGCCTCCGGCCTGGTGCCGACAGAGTGACGGAAGCCTCATGCACCCAGTTGGGCGCCTGGCTGAGAACAACCCTGAGAGCAGATGCGGGGAACGGCGGCAAAGCTCCTCAATAGGCCCGGTTGTCGTAGGGGTAGTAGCTCCATCCCAGTACCATCCGCTGGTCCAGGGGCCGGGGGCCGCCGTCCCAGCCGTAGTTCAGGTACCGCCCGTTCTCATAGGCTCCCCCCTCGCAGATGATGCTGTTCCCGTCCGCGTCCAGCAGCTTGAGCAGCAGAAAGCTCCCCTCCTCTGGTACCTCCTCCGGTGAGGTCCACAGTATGACGGTGAACTCCTCCGTGGACTTCAATCCCAGCAGCTCCCGGATGGGACCGCACACCCGGGTGTATTTCGGCAAATCCTCCAGCTTCATGGCCGTCTCCCCCCTTTTTTGTTCATAGGTGAAATCGAAATTAGAGTTGAATTTCAATCCTATATTCAGCATATAATATGGGATATGCTCTTGTCAAGAGGTGAAGCACATGGCAGAGTTTATTCCAAAGCAATACAAGAAGGAACAGTTTACCATCCGAATGGATCGGGAAATGCTGAAGCGGGTGGACCAACTGGCTGAGGAGTATCAACTCAGCCGCAGCGACTTCATCAACCAATGTGTGTCCTTTGCGCTGGAGCACATGCCCAAGGACAATCGCCAGGAGTGAAAACGGCGGCCCTTTCGGGTCGCCGTTTTCTTTTTCAGTCGTATGCCCCGCCAGGCGCCCCATGGGGGCGCAGAAGATGGACAACCCCGGTGGCACCAGGGCATAGCCCGCCGGGGGAAGCTCCCCGGTGTCGAGCTTGCGCGCCGGAAAGTGGTCGGCAAATTCCGGCTAACCGTCAAACCGGCGACCCACCAATTTCCCTGTCCTATTCCTCCCCAGGCGCCCAACGGGGTGCGGAAAACTGCCGAAAGCCAGTCGGCACAAGGCCGGAGGCCGCCGATGGAAGCTGCGCACCGTCGTGTTTCGGACGCCGGAAAGAGGAGGACGCACCCCAACTGACGCCCCCCGCGAACTTAACGGGGGTCCGGGGGTGCAGGCGCTTGGGACAAGAGTGCGCCCTTGGCGCTCGAAGTCACTCCGCGCCTAACCCCCGGCGCACTTTTGGTTCCTTTTCTTGCGTGAGAAAAGTAACCCCAGCGGAGCGTCCTGGGGGTTTGGGGGTGGAACCCCCAAGCGCCCTCCGCCTGTCGGGGCGGGACCCGGCAAGTCCCCCCTCACTCCTCGAGGGGCGGCCTTCTCCGGTACTCCCGGGGCTTCCATTCAGGCAGGGGCAGGCGCTGCATGGCCCCGAACACGTAGTCCTTCAGCCGGGGGTACTGCTTAGACAGTTGGGCCACCAGCTCCTTCACCTCCTGCCGCCGGGTGGAGCCGTCGGCGGGGCAGGGGTTGTGGACCACGGGCAGCTGATGGCGCAGGGCGGCGTTGCGGATCATCCCCTCCCCGCAGTAGAGCAGGGGCCGGATCTGGATGATCCCCGTCCGGTCCAGGTCGGTCACCGGCTGGAAGCAGGAGATGCGTCCCTCATAGAACAGGGAGAGGAAGAAGGTCTCCACCGCGTCGTCAAAGTGGTGGGCCCGGGCGATCTTGTTCAGTCCCAGCTCCCCCATGGCGTTGTGGATGGCCCCCCGGCGCATCTTGGCGCACAGGGAGCAGGGGTTCTTCTCCTTGCGCAAGTCAAAGAGGATGTGGAAGATCTCCGTCTGAACCAGGTGATAGGGCACCTCCAGCTCCTGGCATAGCTCCGCCACCCCGGAGAAGTCCATCTCGGGGTTGCCGGGATGCACCGTGATGGCGTGGAGCTCAAAGGGCAGGGGGTAGAACCTCTTCAGCCGGGCCATGGCATAGAGCAAAAGCAGGGAGTCCTTTCCCCCGGACACCCCCACAGCGATCCGGTCCCCTGCCCGGATCATTTCGTAGTCTTCAATACACCGCCGCAGGCGGGACAGAATGGCCTCCATGGGCGCACCTCCAAAGCGCAAAATTAAAATGAGCATTCATGAGAAATCAAGAGATAACAAAAGAATACCGGAGCATTTTCCGGTAAACACAAAAAAATCTGTTTTTCTGGTTGACAGGGTGGAACGATGGCATTATAATACAACATGCTCCGTTTTGTAAAGCGGAGCTTTCCCTATGTTTTCAAAAGAAAATCACACATAAATCAAATGGAGGAACCCATCATGTCTACCTTTATGGCAAACAAGGGCAACATCCAGCGCAAGTGGTACGTGCTGGATGCCGCCGGCAAGCCGCTGGGC
>CAJLWS010000270.1 GCA_905210385.1 uncultured Eubacteriales bacterium
GCAACAGTTGCGTTATGCCTTGTCTGTTTTAGACTCAGCCGTTGGTCAGCTGATACTCAGCAGCCCAGTTGTCCACGAAGGCGGACACCACGGCGTCCCAGTTGGCGTCGGTCTGGTCGGCGGCGTACACGGCCAGGGCGGAACCGACCATGTTCTTCCACTCCTCAGAGGGCATGGTGGTGAAGTTCCAGCTGATGGGGGTCTTGCCCGCGGCGGTCATCTCGGCGTCCAGGGCCACGAAGGGGTTGGAGGACTCGGGAGCGGCCTTGAAGGGGATGGCGAAGCCCATACCGGCCTCTCCGGAGGGCATGGCGCCGGCGCTGCCGGTCATGGCCTGGAGGGCGGTCTCATCGGTGACGCACCAGTACATGAAGTCCAGGGTGGCCTGGATGTTCTCCTCGCTGGCGTTCTTGTTCACGCACCAGTAGTTCTCGCAGCCGGTGCACAGGCCCTGGTTGGCCTCGTCGCCCACGCCGAAGTAGATGGGGATCATGGTCACGTCCTCGTCGGACAGCTTGCCCTCGCCCACCACGTCGGCATAGGCCCAGGAGCCGTTCTGATAGAACACGGCCTGACCGGCCACAAACTCGTTGACGGCGTCGTTGCCGGTCTTGGCGGTGAGTTCCGCGGGATCGCAGGTGGAATTGTTGATGTACAGATCCCAGATGTTGCGGTAGTTGTCCAGGTAGGTGCCCTCGATGGCGTCGGTGTAGGTGATGCCGCGATCCTGGTACTCGAAGTAGATGGGCAGGTTGGCCAGGTGGGTCTTGAAGCGCCAGTCGGAGGAGCTTTCCATACCGGCGGAGGTGAAGGCGGCGAATCCCAGCTCCCCGCTGCGGGCGGTGATATCCTCAGCCACGCTCTTCAGGTCGTCGAAGGACTGGATGTCCTCCACGGAGTAGCCGGCCTCGGCCAGCAGGGCGGTGTTGACGATGATGCCGTAGGACTCGATGACGTAGCCGATGCCCAGCACGGCGCCGTCCTCGGTGAAGGCGTAGTCAGGGCTGGTCAGCTCGCCGTAGACGGCGGAGCCGGACAGATCATAGCAGTAGTCCTTCCAGCTGTTCAGGCCCACGGGGCCGTTCACCTGGAACAGGGTGGGGGCCTCGTCCTTGGCCATCTCACTGGTGAGCATGGTCTCATAGGTGCCGGAGGCGGCGGTGACCACCTTGACGGGTACGCCGGTCTCAGCGGTGTAGATCTTCGCCAGCTCCTGCCACTGACCATCCTGCTCGGGCTTGAAGTTCATATAATAGACGGAGCCGGCGGCTTCCCCTTCCCCACCGGACTGGCTGGCCGGGGTCTGGCTGTCTTCGGGGGTCTGGATGGTCTCCCCGGTGTCACCACCGCAGCCGGCCAGCAGGGACAGACCCATAGCACAGGCAAGGCCTAATGCAAGCAGCTTCTTTTTCATAAGTTTCCCTCCTGAAATCATATTTTTCTTCCATTCGCATATCCTCTCAGAGTTCGGAAACGTTTCCGCACCCTATGCTCTCATTATATATGCCGCTTCTCGAAAATCAAGAGATTTTTGTCTTCTCCATACAAAATCATTGAAATCAATAATTATTTCCCGGTGTTTTTTTACATAATGATGGTGTTTTCATCCATTTTTTCCGAAAACGTTTTCGGAAACCGCCGGTGACACATCCTCCAGGAAGTCTGTCAGGCACAGGTTCAGATCCACCGGCGTGGAGATTCCATCCACGGTCCCCTCACTGGTATACTGCCACATGGCGAAGTGATACCGGAAGGTGGTGGCCTGCCAATCCTCCGTGTAGTGGGCCAGCCAGAAGGGCCATTGTACCAGTGCTGCCAAATCCAGCTCAGTATACGCTTTGGATGGGCTGAAATAGACCATGGGCAGATATCCTGCCTCCTCGATGGCCTGACAGAACGCCGCAGCGCAGGCGGTCTGGGCGGCGCCGTCCGTCTCCAGGGTTCTGGAGTCCGAGGCGCTCTGCCGCTCCCAGTCAAAGACCACGGGGTAGGTGATGTCATATCCCTCCAGCCGCTCCAGCACGAACCGAGCCTCCTCCCGGGCCTCCTCCTCCGTCACCGCCTGGGAGAAAAAATAGACCCCCACGTCCAGTCCGGCGGCCATAGCACCCTCCAGGTTCTCCCGAAACCGGTCGTCCTCATAGAGTCCGCCCTCGGTATAGCCCCGGAAGCCCAGGCGGACCATGGCAAAGTCCACCCCAGCCTCCGCCACCCGTTCCCAGTCGATCTCCCCCTGGTAGCTGGACACATCCACTCCCACGTAACTGGGGGCGTCCCCGTCATAGGTGAGAAAGCCGTCGGCCACCACGAAGTCCTCCGCCGCGTAGGAATTGCCGGGCACCGGGTCCGCCTCTCCCTCCGTACAACCGATCAGCGCCAGCGCCAACAGCAAAACCGGCCAGATTCGTTTCCAGAACATGGGCAGCACGCTCCTCCCGCGTTTTTCTCAGCATAACATAAAATGAGAAGGCCCACCAGACAGCAGGCCCTCTCTTAAATGATTTTTAAGGATTCAGTGGCATCCTCTGCAGTGGCCGCAGTCGCCGTTACAGC
>CAJLWS010000271.1 GCA_905210385.1 uncultured Eubacteriales bacterium
CCCGTCGGCCATGCGCAGGGCGAGGAAGGTGATGCCTCCCATGTCCCGCAGGGCGTGGACCGCGCCGTGGACGGTGATGGACTGGTTGTTGAGCCCGCCCTCCGCGATGGTCTGATAGCTGATGGTCTTTGTGGTTTCGCCGGTGACGAACTTCATGTTTCTCAGTCCTTCCAAATGAATATTAAAAAAAGAAAACGTCCCGGAGCGTACAATCGTACACTCCGGGACGGAATTCATACACATGATTTCCGCGGTACCACCCGCGTTGCCCCTCCAGCAAGGGACCTCTCTCGAGCCCCGGTAACGTGGGGAGGACGGACAGCCCTACGCCACACCCTCCTTGGGGGTTCGGGCTGCCAGCTCAGAAGTGTTGCGCTTCCTCGTCTTTCCGGGGCGGGCTCTCAGTCGGTGGCCCGCGTTCTCTGTCGGACGCCGTGAGGGGCGGTCTTCGTCGATGCCGTTGCTTTATTGGATGGAAGTTATTCTACCCCAGAAACGGGGCAAAGTCAATGGCAATCTTTCTTCGCCCCTCCAATTTTTTGTGGTCATTCAGCCGTTTTTGTGGTATGATTGCCGAAAGGAAGATTGCCATTCAGGGGGGATGACCTGTGACAAAATGGGAAGAATTAGAACGCCGATGCATGGCCTGCCAGCGCTGCGCCCTGGCGGATACCCGCACCAACGTGGTGTTCGGCGCCGGACAGAAGAACGCGGAGATCATGTTCATCGGCGAGGGGCCCGGGGAACATGAGGATCTCCAGGGGGAGCCCTTCGTGGGCCGGGGCGGCATGCTGCTAGATGAGATGCTCTCCCTCATCGGGCTTTCCCGGGATCAAAACTTCTACATCTGCAATATCGTCAAATGCCGCCCGCCAAAAAACCGGGATCCCCTGAACACCGAGCAGGACGCCTGCATCGGCTATCTGGAGGAACAGATTGCTCTGATACAGCCCAAAATCATCGTCTGCCTGGGGCGGATCGCCGCCAGCCGGCTGATCCATGACAACTACAAGATCACCAGGGAGCATGGCCAATGGGCGGAACGGGACGGAATCCTCTACACTGCCATCTACCACCCTGCCGCCCTGCTCCGGGATCCCAGCAAGAAACCGGATACCTTTGCGGATCTGCGCGCCATCCGGGAAAAGATCCGGCAGGTATGTGCCCACACCCAGGTCTTTCCGCCCAAGGGCTAACCCGGCGGCCGGATGGGCTACCCCTCCGGCGCGGGCAGCAGGTTCATCACCGAAACCTCATAGGCAGTGCGGACTGTCTCCCGGCCATCGACCATCTTGCGATACTGCCTGCTTTGTAAGCGTCCCTCCAGCCGCAGATCATCCCCCACTGTCATACCACCGCACAGCACCGCCAGGGATCCCCAGGCGATACAGGGCAAATAGTCCGCCCTGCCGTAGGGCCGATTCACCGCCAGCAGCAGATCACAGATCTCCCGGCCCAGGGGGGTGCGCCGGCGCACTGGCGGCTTGCACAGCACACCGGCCAGAACCAGGCGGTTCTCCCCCTCCCCCGGATAGGTCCGCCGGGCGGCGCGGACCAGCACGGTGATCACCAGCCTGCTGCCCACCCCCGTGCGGTTGTTATAGGATCGCACCTCCCCTTCCAACTCCACCCATTGCCTTGGCTGCCAGAGTTCCGCGGACGGGTCGGCAGTGATCAGATTCAGCAGGTCCTCCGTTCCGGATAGCCTGGGCACCCTTAGCGGTACGGTATAGTAATCCACCCCATGGTTCCGGTGGGAAAATGCCGGCGGGTCAGCCACCTCACCCCGCAGAATGATTCTGTTCTCCCCGATATGTTCCGACAATGGTATCACGCTCCGTCCAGTCAAGCTGTCTGAGTATATGTTCCTGAAACAGCAAGTATGCCCATTGACAAATCGCCAAGCCACCGTATAAAATAAGGTACAATCCCGGCAGGCAAACTAATCTGCCCCATCCTCAGATCCCAGTTAAAAAGGAGGGCCTATCATCATGGAACTGGAGCTGACCCGTAAGCAGTTTCGCCGTTTGCTGGATATGGTTTACATCGGCAATTGGATCCTCAACTCCACCCGGGGAGAGGACCGTTTCAAAGATTACGATGAAGTGGAAAGTCTGCTGTTCTCCAAAGCTGCCAGGGAGGGCATGCCCACCCTGGCCGATCTGTACCAGGGGGAGATCATCCCCTCCCGGGCCTTCGCTGAGGGCGGCATCCACGAAGCTATCATGGAGTATGAGAACAATGTGTTCTTCGAAATTCTGGCAGAGGACCTGGCGCGGCGGGACATGGACGACGTCCCCATCGACGAGAGCAACTTGGATGAACTGAACCGGCGTATTGACGCCTACATCGACGAGTTTGAGGCCCACGGAACCGACAACATCACCGTGGACTGCTGAAATCCGGCCCTTTCCAGTCTTGCACTGGAGAGGGCTTCTTTTCCTGCATGGTTGTTCGCTGCAAACCAGTATCCTCGTCGGCTTGGCGTTTCATCTCATTTTCTGCGCTCAAATATCTGCATGAAACACAGCGCCCCGCTGCCGGCCTGA
>CAJLWS010000272.1 GCA_905210385.1 uncultured Eubacteriales bacterium
CGATACGCTCCAGCAGGGCGCGCGCCTGGGCTTCCGCCTCGGCGGGGGTCTTTTTCTTCAGCGTTACCGGCGCCAGCGTGATGTTCTGGAGCACGGTCTTGTGAGGAAACAGGTTGAAATGCTGGAACACCATGCCCATCTTCTGGCGGTGGAGGTCGATGTTCACCGACTTGCTGGCCAGATCCACGCCGTCGAAGAAGATGGCGCCGGAGGTCGGTATCTCAAGGGCGTTGATGCAGCGAAGCATCGTGGACTTGCCGGAGCCCGACTCCCCCACCACGCCCACCACTTCCCCCTCCTCCATCTGGAGGCTGAAGTCCTCCACGGCGGCAAAGGGAACGCTGCGGTCATAGAATTCCACTTTCAAATGCTCCACATTCAGCAGCATCAGTCCTCACCCAGCCTTTCCCGGATGCCCTCGCCCACCATGCCAACCCCTAAGATCATCAGGATCATCACCAGGGCGGGAAACAGGATGAGCCAGGGGGAGGTGGTGAAATAGCTCTGGGCCTCACTGATCATCCGGCCCAGGCTGGTGTCCGGCGGGGTAACACCGATGCCCAGATAGCTCATGGACGCCTCCGCCAGCACCGCGTTGTTAAAGCCGATGGCCAAGCCGCTGAGGAGCACCGGCCAGGTGTTGGGCAGGATGTGCAGGAAGAGGATACGCCACCCGGGCACCCCCATCAGCCGGGCCGCCCGGACGAAGTCCCGATCCCGGTACTTGAGGAACTCCCCCCGTACCAGCCGGGCGAAGCTGGGGATGAACAGGATGCCCAGGGCCACGATGACGTTGTATTTGCCCGGGCCGATGAGGGCGATGACCACCAGCCCCAGCAGCACGCTGGGAAAGGCGGCAATGGCATCGCAAAACCGCATGATCACCGCGTCCGCCGCTCCGCCGTAGTAGCCGCACAGCGCCCCGATGACCAGGCCCGCCACGAACCCGATGGCCAGCACCGCCAGGGCGATGGTCAGGGTGGCACTGGCCCCCTCCAGGGTGCGGGAGAACACGTCCCGCCCCATGTGGTCGCAGCCGAAGGGGTGGGCCAGGGAGGGGGAGGCGTACTGGTCCGCGGAGCTCATAGCTGTGGGAGAGTAGGGCGTCCAGAACAGCCCCAGGGCGCTGTAGCCCACCGACAGCGCGGTGAGGATCAGCCCCAGGATCAGGTACCAGTTCTTCTTTTTTCCCATAACCCTCACCTCTGTCTCAGCCGGGGGTCCATCACCCGGTACAACAGGTCGGCGGCGAAATTGCACACCACCACCACCAGGGCGATGAGGGCCACAATGGCCTGCACCACCGGGTAGTCCCGGTTGCTGATGGAGGACACCAGCATCTGACCGATCCCCTGCACGGCGAACACCTGCTCCACCACAATGGAGCCGGCCACAATATCGGCGATGGTCATGGCCAGGAAGGTGATCACCGGGATCATGGCGTTGCGCAGGGCGAACCGCCAGAGCACTCCGCTTTTGGAGTTTCCCTTGCTGTACGCCGTGCGGATGTAGTCCTCCCTCATCTCCCCCAGGATGGAGCCCCGGAGCATCTTCACCGTCATGGCCGCCCGGGGCAGGGCGATGGCCAGGGCAGGAAAGAACAGGTAACCCAGATAGGCTCCCACCCCCTGCTCCGCCGCGGAGGAAAAGCTGCCCACCGTGAACCAGTGGAGGATCAGGCTGAACAGGCAGGTGAGCAGGAACCCCAGCAGGAAGTTGGGAATGGACATGGTGACCTGATTGAGCACAGTCAGCGCCCGGTCGATCACGCTCCCCTTATACCGGGCGCACAGAATGCCCAGGGGCAGAGAGATGAGGAGGATCAGTCCGAAGGACATACACGCCAGGGTAGCGGTCACTCCCACCCGGCCGCCCAGCAGCTGGGTCACCGGCATGGCGTAGTTATAGGACTCCCCCAGATCTCCGGTGAACAGTCCGCCCAGCCAGTTGAGATAACGCTGCCACAGGGGCAGGTCCAGGCCCAGCCGCTCCCGGAGAGCGGCGATCTGCTCGGCGGTGGCGTCCACTCCTAAGATGGAGGTAGTGGGGTCGCCGGGAAGGATGGAGAAGGCCACAAAGGTCAGGATGGTCACCAGCAGCAGGGTGACCACCAGCAGACCCAGGCGCTTCAGAATGGTTTTTATCATTGCGAAGACCTCCTGCAAGGTCAAAATGCCGGGGACGGCCCCGGCGGACGAATATTTAAGGTCGTCGGGTCTCGTCCCGACAGACGAGGTACTTTCTCTTACACCAGAGAAAGTACCCAAAGAGCGTGTCCAGGGGGAGAGCCCCCTGGATACCCCCCATTCAGCTGAAGTGCCAGCACAGCTTTCCGGCGTCCTGACGCGACACTGCGCCGCTCCCCTCGGCGGCCTCCGGCCTTGTACCGACTGGCTTTCGGGAGTTTTCCCCACCCCCTTGGGCACCTGGCGGGGCGCAGGCCCGGAAGGGCCGAGGTCACCGGTTCCCGCACCGGCGGGCACAGCACAGTTCCGCCTGTGAGGCGGCCTACTTTTCCCACACAGGAAAAGTAGGCAAAAGTGCGC
>CAJLWS010000273.1 GCA_905210385.1 uncultured Eubacteriales bacterium
TGTGCCCGTCGGGCAGGCGGACGCTGGCCACCTGGCCCAGGG
The DNA here is from genome assembly GCA_905210385.1 of uncultured Eubacteriales bacterium. GTDB lineage: Bacteria > Bacillota > Clostridia > Oscillospirales > Oscillospiraceae > Enterenecus. The sequence goes on from CAJLWS010000273.1 coordinate 43, forward strand.
CGTGGACCCCAGCGTCGGTACGCCCCGCTCCTTGGACATCCACCGACGCCTCGGCCAGCTGGGAGAGCACTCCCTCCAGCTTGCCCTGGATGGTATTGGCGGTGTTGCCCTGGCGCTGCCAGCCGTCGTACCGGGAGCCGTCGTATTGGATGGTGAGTTTACAGTTCATGGAGCCCCTCCTGTGGCGAACTGGGGAGCGGGCGATTCCCCGGAGAGCCTGGCTTGGTAGCCCCTGCCCCACCGCTCCATGGTGTCCAGGATGGGCCGCATGGATTCCCCCAGCTCGCTCAGGGAGTACTCCACCCGGGGAGGCACCTCTGGATAGATGGTCCGGATCACAATGCCGTCGTCTTCCAGAGAGCGCAGGCTGTCGGTGAGTACCTTCTGGCTGATTCCCTCCAGATCCTTTTTTAGCTCATTGAATCGCCAGGGTCTGACCAGCAGGTTGCGGAGGATGAGCAGCTTCCATTTGCTTCCGATCAGGGCCACGGTAGTGGCCACCGGACAGGTGGGCATTTCCTCCTTGGTCATCATAGGCGTTTCTCCCTTCCGCGCGGACTGAGCTTCCGCTACGATTATACCGGGGCGGGGTTTCCCCGTCAAGCGGTTACAAAAAAGTGACCGGGTTATAAAAAAGTGCTTACTTTTATCTATCAAAAATCCCGCCCTCCCGAAAACGCCGGTATAGCAAGGAAAATAGCCCATTCTACAAGGGTTTCTCGGGAGGTGCGGGTCGCACAATTTCTTATAAATTCTTAGGTTTTCTTAATCAAATGGCGTAAAATTGGCGTAAAGTGGCGTAAAAGCATCTGACTCCAAAACTGAAAAATGTACGATTTATAAGGCCGCCTGTGTTTGCTATCATATAAGCACGGTGGTCTTATATTTTGCCTATAAACAGAAAAGAAAGGAATGGTTATCTCTATGAATGATACGGTAAATCGCATGAACGCATTATCCGGTGCTTTTACCGCGCCTCTTATTGACGGGGTATATTCCATTTGCCAAGACACAACGGTTTTGTTGGATATACACGTCCTGATCCGTACCCTTTGGGAAAAGCAGCAATACGAAGAAGCCATGCGGCTGCTCTCCATTTTATCAAGACTTATCCCTGAAACTGTCTTTTCTCCCTCGGAACAAATTGCCGGGAAAGATGAATCCAGCATATTCCTCGAACAGTTCCTTGCGGACTGCGTGGAAATTCTGGCCGAATACGCAACATATCCCCGGGGACCACTATTCCGTAGCCCAGGTTCTTCTGGGCTATCCCCGGAGGGAAGACCCCCATCCCACCCCCAAGCCACGAAAGGAAGGACGGATCCTGCGGGTTTGAGGGTGGACGAGGAAGACGGAAACTATGAGAGGACAGGCAAACCCCCGCCCCGCCGCGGAGCGCATCCGGGCGGGGCGGGGGTTGTTTGCGGCAGTGTGAAATTCAGCCGTCCAGGTCCACTGCCTGGCCGTTGCCGTCGGTGCCCTGGGCGGTGATCCGGTCCACGGTGTACCAGGCGGCGGTGGAGTTGTGATCTCCTAAGTTTTCATACACCTGGATGGTGACGGTGCCATCCTCATTGGTCTGGGCGGCGGCGGTGAGCCCCTGGGTGTCCTGGGCGCTGTTGCGCTCCTTATAGTAGGTCAGGGCCAGGTCGCACAACTCCTGGTTGGAAAAGAACTGGAACTGGTCTGAGCTCTGGTCCGAGACATAGGTGAGTACTTCTGTGGTGCCGTCCTCCCAGCGAAGGGTGAGGGTGTTTTCCCCGGTTGTGACGTCGCAGCTGTGGTCGTTTCCGGCAATCCCCATAGAGAAAACGGCCTGGGCTCCATCAAAGGTGTAGGCGAAGGGGACGCCCGTGCCGTCCTCCAGTCCGGCGGTACGGCCGGAGGCCTCGCCGGCGTCAAAGAACCAGTACTGCCCCTGATCAGACAACCAGGTGCCCGCCTGGAACAGGGAGGAGGTCTGCTCCGCCGGAGCGGAGGGCGTTTCGGCGGGGGCCTCCGAGACGGGGGCGGAGGAAGCGGGCGCGGCGGAGCCGGGCTGGGAGGCGGTCCCGGAGGGTCTGCTGCAGGCGGCCAGAGCCAGGGTCAGCCCTAGGCTCAGGGCCAGCAGGCCCCCGGTCAGACAGGTGCGGTTTCGTTTATCTTTCATGGTTGCATAGACTCCTTTCGCGTCGCCCCGGAGGGGGGCGGATGCCGGGAGCAGGGAAGGGCTCCCCCGGGACTCTGATGATACCACAGGGGAGGGGAAAAACCAAGGAAGATTCCATGAAGATTCGGATACAAAATGGAGACAGAAGCAACAATCCGGAAACAAAGCCCCGCCCCGGCGTGGCGCCGAGGTGGGGAAGGCGGGCAAAAGGGTGCGGAAGGGTGGGGAAATGGCTAAAAAGCCTCGCAGAGTTAAAAATTCCCCGCAAAATAAGATTTTGCGGGGAATTTTTAATCAAATTAAATCCGTTTTCGGCCGGGGCGTGTACCTGGACG
>CAJLWS010000274.1 GCA_905210385.1 uncultured Eubacteriales bacterium
GATGTAGGGGATGAGGTTATCCACCATCTCCGGCCAGGTGGCGAAGGTCTTGCCCGCCCCGGAGATGGCCTGGTAGGTGCATACCAGGATCTTTTCGATCCCAAACTCCCGCAGAGGGGACAGGGCGGGTACGTAGCTCTGGATGGAGCAGTTGGACTTCACCGCGATGAAGCCCCGCCGGGTGCCCAGGCGTCGGCGCTGGGCTTCGATCACGGAGAGGTGCTCCGGGTTGACCTCAGGGATGACCATGGGCACGTCGGGGGTCCAGCGGTGTGCAGAGTTGTTGGATACCACCGGGCACTCATGCTGGGCGTAGGCCTCCTCCAGGGCACGGATCTCCTCCTTCTTCATGTCCACGGCGGAGAAGACGAAATCCACCATAGAGGCGATCCGGGCCACATCGTCCTGGGCGCTGAGCAGCACCATATCCTTCACCTCGTCGGGGATGGGGGCATCCATGGCCCACCGGTCGGCCACCGCCTCCTCATACCGCTTGCCAGCGGAGCGGGGACTGGCGGCGATGGCAGTCAGCTGGAACCAGGGATGGTTGTGCGTCAGGGTGACGAATCGCTGGCCCACCATGCCAGTGGCGCCGATGATGCCGACTTTGTATTTTTCCATATCCATGACCTCCTGCCCGCCCGTTGAAAAAACTTCCGAAAGATTATGGTTGAAAGAGGGGCGGTTTCTGTACTATAATGGGGAAAATGGTCGGTTCCCGGAGAAGGGGAACGCCTGTTTCTGTCCATGATAACATCAACACGTTAAAGTGTCAATGAATCGGTCCCAAGGCGATGGGAGAAATGGAGAACAGTATGAGGAAAAAATTCGTGCAAATTGCAGCGGTTTGCCTGGCCACCAGCCTGCTTTTCCCCCTAAGTGGCACTTTGGAATCTGCTTCTGCCTCTGCCTCCCATGGGGGGGACCAGATTGTGGAGATTGGCATCTATTTTGGCAGCGGGACGCTGCCGGGCGTAAACATTGCCAACCGGGAGGGGGAGGGGTTCCGCCTGGGCTACTATCAGGAGGATGACACTTTTGTCCAGTTGGCCAGCACCTCTGAGACAGACATCTCCATTGTGAAAGCTATGAACGTTTATTTATATTCCTATTACTCGGGAGGAAATGCCACATATTATGATTATAATGGGCAGGAGACCGATTCTGTGGTAATTGGGGAATATCATCTGCGCCTGCCTGGTACCTATGGGACCTATGAGGAAGCGTTGGCGGTTGCTTCAGAATATGAGGATGGGTTTGTCTCCTATGTGGACGGGGAGTTTCAGGCCCGGGTGGGCAACTATGCGGAACGGGAGGACGCGGTAGCAGCCCAGGATTCCATGGCAATGACGGGGGTCTCAGCCGAGCTTTGCGGATCCTCCTCAGTCGCTGTCAATGTGGTACGCAGCGGCACCAATGAGATCTTGTTCCAGTATGACGGGGCCAATGGTGTGGCGGGTCTGGCTGTGGAACCTAATGCTGCCGGAGAGCAGGGCGAGGATTATACCACCCGGTTTCACAGCATCAACTGGAGAGGCGGGTTCTGCTTCGAACGGTTCAGCGGAGGGGACCTGACGATTTCAAACGTACTCTCTCTGGACGACTATGTCAAAGGGGTGATTCCCCATGAGATGAGCCGCAGCTGGCCTCTGGAAGCTCTGAAGGCCCAGGCGGTGTGCGCCCGTACCTATGCGTTGCGCCTGATGGGGGGCAGCCGGCACAGCGGCCAATTTGATCTTTGCAATGAGAGCCACTGCCAGGGTAACCAGAAGATAGGATTTCAGGGTACTGTTCAGGTTTTCAAGAAGCAGTTCTTTGGGAGCGGCCACTGCGGAGGTAAGTCCCAGTCGTTCCAGGGACTGGGATGCCATGAAATAATCTTTGCCGGCAAAGCTTTGTTCCTTAAACAGCACAGAGCCTTTTTTTGTATTCAGACTGGAATATAAAGTCTGAAGATCCTCTCCTGAAAAATCAGAATCTGTACTAAGGGAAAATTCTCTGTTAAAAAGCATAATAAACCAGGATGAATCAATGGTCTTCGAGCAGTATTCAATCCATTTCCTGGCATTGATGTTGATAACAATCATACCAATCCTGTTTCCTGAATTGCTGCTATACAGATTGCGGGCAAAGTACATGTTCTGTTCGTGTAGCGGGGAAGTATAACACATCAGGTGCGGATCAGAGGCGTCGATGGTACTTTGCAGAAAGTCTGAGGTATCTTCCACGTTTTCCAGAATCCCGGAAGTATAGGCATGGTAAATAATGTTATGATTGTTATAAATGTAAATGGAATCTGTGAAATTCTTTTCGGAAAGAGCAGAACTGTTATAAATATAAGACATCTGCCGCTCTACGGAAAATGGATGATTGGTTCCCGCGTCCGGATTTTCCAGTGCATTCTGGATCACCTCATTAGACATAAAAAGAGGAATGACGGAATCAATTGTCTCCACCTGGTCCTGTATGGTATCATTGACCTGATTTAACTCCCGCACAATGGAGTCGCGGGAGGTCTTTCTT
>CAJLWS010000275.1 GCA_905210385.1 uncultured Eubacteriales bacterium
CTGCCTGGCCACTCGAGTACCCACCGGCACTCCCATCACCCGGGAGGATCTGGCCCGGGTGGAGCGGGCAGAGACCACCCTGGCAGGTCTGGGCTTTTCCGACTTCCGGGTACGGCTGTTCCACGGCGGCGCCCGCATCCAGCTGCCCCCGGAGCAATTGGCTCAGGCGGTCACCCTGCGGGACACCATCACCGCCGCCCTTTCCGCCGATTTTCCCGCCATTCTGCTGGACCTGATCCCCAGGTCCTGAGGGAGGTTCTCTGCCATGGACAACAAACAGGATATTCTCTCCCTGCTGCGGCAGGTTCAGGCCGGCTCCGTCTCCCCGGATGAGGCCCTGTTACAGCTCAAGGAAGCTCCCTTTGAAGATCTGGGCTACGCCAAGGTGGACTTCCACCGTCCGGTACGTCAGGGGGCGGCAGAGGTGATCTACGGCCAGTCCAAGACCCCGGAGCAGATCATCGGCATCCTCACCGCCATGGGGCAGAGGGGTTGCCGCAACGTACTGGTCACCCGGCTGTCCCCGGAGTCCGCCCGGCAGGTGTCAGAGTCCATCCCCCTGGACTATCATCCGGCCCCTAAGCTGGCCGTCGCCTTCCCCGCCCCGGTTCAGGGCCGGGGGCACGTGGCGGTGGTATCCGGCGGCACCAGCGACCTGCCGGTGTGCGAGGAGGCCGCCCTCACCGCCGAGGCCCTGGGCAGCCGGGTCACCCGGCTGTACGATGTGGGGGTGGCGGGACTGCACCGTCTGCTCCATAACCTGGACGCCATCATGTCCGCCCGGTGCGTCATCGCCGTGGCCGGCATGGAGGGGGCCCTGGCCTCGGTGGTGGGCGGCCTGGTGGATTGCCCAGTCATCGCCGTACCCACCAGCGTGGGCTACGGCGCCAGCTTCGGCGGCCTATCCGCCCTGCTGTCCATGCTCAACTCCTGCTCCAGCGGGGTGAGCGTGGTCAATATCGACAACGGCTTCGGCGCGGGCTATCTGGCCAGCCGGATCAATCTCATGGAGGGCCTCCCTCCGGAAGGAGAAACCAAGGAATGAAGACACTCTATTTGGAATGCGCCATGGGCGCCTCCGGCGATATGCTGCTGGGAGCGCTGTACGAGCTGCTGTCCGACCAGGAGGGCTTTCTAAAAACCATGAATTCCCTTGGCCTGCCCCAGGTGGCGGTGACCGCCCGGGCAGCCCAGTCCATGGGCATTGCCGGCACCCATATGGCGGTCACGGTGGGCGGACTGGAGGAGGACGAGCTGCTGGAATGCCATCACGACCACAACCACTCCCACAACCACAGCCATGGGCATGGGCATGATCACGAGCACGGACACGGCCATGAGCATGATCACGAACACAGCCACGACCATAGCCATCTGCATGACCACGGCCATGGCCACGGGCATTCCCACACCCACGTCTCGGACATCCAATCCATCCTCAACAGCCTGCCCCTTCCCGTCCCCGTCCTGGAGCAGGTCCGGGCAGTGTATGGTCGCATCGCCCAGGCGGAGGCCAAGGCCCACGGCTGTCCTGTGGACCAGGTCCACTTCCACGAGGTGGGTGCCCTAGACGCCATCGTCGACGTGGCCGGGGTGTGCTACGCCCTGCACCTGCTCGCCCCCGATGAGATCGTAGTCTCTCCCATCCATGTGGGCAGCGGCCAGGTGCACTGCGCCCACGGCATCGTCCCGGTGCCTGCCCCTGCCACCGCCAACCTACTCACGGGGGTGCCCATCTACGGCGGTACCATCCAGGGGGAACTGTGCACCCCCACTGGGGCAGCCCTGCTCACCCAATTCGCCACCCGGTTTGGCCCCATGCCCCCGATGACCGCGGACCAGGTGGGCATCGGCCTGGGCACCCGGCAGTTTGCCGCCGCCAACTGTCTGCGGGCCTTCTGGGGCCAGACCCAGGAGGAGGGTCGGGGGGAGATCTGCCAGCTGGTGTGCAACCTGGACGACATGACCCCTGAGGCCCTGTCCTTTGCCTGCCAGCGGCTGCTGGAGCTGGGGGCGCTGGACGTGTACACCCTGCCGGGCCAGATGAAGAAGGGCCGGGCAGGCTGGCAGCTCACGGTGCTGTGCGACCCCGCCCGAGAGGAAGAGTTTGCCCGGCACATCTTCTCCCATACCAACACCAACGGCCTGCGGGCGCTGCGGTGCGGCAAGTACTACCTGGCGCCCTCTGGAAAAACGGTGGACACCCCCTACGGTCCGGTGTCCATTAAGCAGGCTCAGGGCATGGGCATCACCCACACCAAGCCGGAGTATGAGGACGTAGCCCGGATCGCCCGGGAGCAAAACTTGCCCCTCTCCCAGGTGTGGTCCGCAGCGGATGTAGCTGGGCGAAAGGATGTCTGAACGCGCTTTTCTGAATCGCGCCGGGTTTTCCGGACCGGCAAGTTCACCCTCCCCATCCTCACACCCGAGATCCCCCTCTGCATTCACTCCAAGAGCCTCCGCTGTAGGTTTGTCAAACATATTGGACAGTGAATTCGTTCGGAGAAAGCCAACTAAG
>CAJLWS010000276.1 GCA_905210385.1 uncultured Eubacteriales bacterium
TCCGGCTACATTTGGCTTATTTTTCCCGCCCCGCAGTGGCTATCTCCGCCCGACCCGAACAACAACAAAAGTGGTGGGCAATCACACACAGAAAAGCAACACTACCTTTTAAGGGAGTGTTGCTTTTTGCAACATTATGTCGGAACGTCTTGCGTGGATAGGCAGGAATTAAATTTGACAGGGCTATTGCAAAGAAGTGAAAAATTAGATATAGTATATTTAATTTAGCGCTGCGGCAAGTGGAGGGATAACCATGATCGGTGAGAAGATAAAGGCCATCCGGATGGAGAAAAAGATCACGGCCAAGGAGCTGGCGGAGCGTGTGGAGGTCACGCCCGGCTATATCTCCCAGATCGAGCGCGACCTTATCAGCCCGTCCCTGTCTGTCCTGATGCGCATTGCGGACGCCATAGAGACCCCGCTGGCCTCGCTGCTGTCGCAGGAGGCGCGGGAGCAGGTGACGGTGGTCAGAAAAGACAAGCGGACGAAGATACAATTCGCCGACATCAATATCGAATATGAATTCGTAACGCCATATAGTCGGAAGGGTGACGTCTGCTCCCAAATGGAGATGATCCGCGCAAGGCTTGGCCCCAAAAGCTGGGGCAGCACCACCGTTCAGCACCACGATGAAGCTGGAGAGTGTACGCTGGTTCTCAAAGGCATGCTGGAATACCACACAGGGGACACGGTGCATACCCTGACGGAGGGGGACAGCATCTATATTCCGCCCAAGACTTACCATCAGCTCTACAATCCCGGCGATGAGGATGTGGAGCTGGTTTCCGTGATCTCTCCGGCCTGCTACTAAGTGCATATTGGAAAAGGCACCCGTCAGGAAATGGATACTTCATTTCCCAGCGGGTGTTTTTCTAATTAAATAATTTAGTTATATTAAATAAAATTTATCAAAACTATTGACAGAAGGAAACGCTGCCCCTATAATGACACTAAGATAGCAATAAATAAATTTAGTAAAAATAAATTGTGGAGGGGTGCGTATGAAGCGGTCTGTCGAGAAATGTATGCAGTGGGTTGAGAGGGACAAAAAGGTCATTGCGCCATGCTCGCACCTTTCCTATTTTCCCCTTGTTATCGCGGAGGCGAAGCAGGATATGGTCTATGATGAGGATGAAAACGGCTATATCGATTTTCTCTCCAGCGCGTCCTCTCTTAATCTGGGGAGCGGTCAGCCCGCTGTTCACGCGGCCGTTATGGATCAGATCGGGAAGGGGACACAGTACACCATCGCGTACTCCTACAGCCGCGCCAGTATCGAATACGCGGAGCGTCTGACGTCCGTTTATCCCGGCGGCGCAGAGGCCAAGGTCTGCTTTGGCCTCTGCGGCAGCGACGGCAACGACGCGGCGGGGAAGTTTGCCCGCGCCTATACCGGACGGCCCAAGATCATCACGTTTCTCAACGGCTACCACGGCAGCACCTACGGCGCAGCGTCGCTGACCGCCGTCTCCGTCAGAGCGCGGCGGGGGATGGGGCCGTTTCTGCCGGAGGTCTACAGCTTTCCCTTTTTTGATACATCGGTGGAGGATGCCGCCTGTGAGAGGGATTGTGTCCGGATGATCGAAGAGGCCTTTGCCGCCTATCTGCCCCCGGAGGAGGTAGCGGCGGTGATCATCGAGCCGATCCAGGGTGACGCCGGACTGCTGCCGGCCCATCCTATCTTCATGAAAAAGCTCTATGCCCTCTGCCAAAAGCACGGTATTCTTTTCATCTCCGAGGAGGTGCAGCAGGCGTTTTTCCGCACGGGAAAGTGGTTCTCCATCGAGCATTACGGCATTGTCCCGGATGGCATTGTTCTGGGAAAGGCATTGGGCGCGGGCCTGCCGCTGGGCGCTTTTATGGCAAGAAGTGAGATCATCGACGCCCTGCCCGCACCGGCCCACCTGTTTACCCTGAGCGGCAGCACACTGGCCTGCCGCGCCGGTATTGCCGCCTTTGACTACATGTGTACCGGGGAATTCCGGCAGATTCTGGCGGAAAACACGCGGCAGATGCAGCAGGGGTTGGAGGAGCTCTGCCGCCGGTATCCGGAGAATCTGACAGGCATCTGCGGCGTGGGAATGTCCCGCGGTCTTGCAGTGACGCGGCGGGAGCCCGGTTCCGGCCATATTGTTCCGGACGCCGACGGGACGTTCAAAATACTGTACCGGGCCTATGAAAAGGGGCTGCTGGTGATCTCACTGGGACAGAACATCCTGCGCATTCAGCCGCCGTTGAATATCCGCACGGAGAATCTTAGAAAGGGCTTTGAGATTCTTGCGGAGGCTGTGGAGGATTATCGTTATGGCAGGATCCCGGATGACGTGTTTCATTTCCGTCAGGGTTGGTGATGATTAAAAACGCAGCAGAAAAAGAAAGCCTCGGTAAAAGCTATAACCTGCACACTGGCTCGTTGCTGACAATAAAACCTGCGGGAAATCAAAAAACCGTCTCAAACGTATCGTTTGAGACGGTTTTTATATGCTGAGAGTTATGGAAAGCGAAGTG
>CAJLWS010000277.1 GCA_905210385.1 uncultured Eubacteriales bacterium
CCGCTTTACTGCCGAGCCCGCCGCCGCCTCCCCGGAAGACTTATATGTGGCGGTGGAGCGGGTGCCCGATGCCATGGTTATTGCCATGGAGCGCTGCCGAAACCTGGGCCTGACCAACGTGTTTTTCATCGATGGGGACGCCGCCGAGTTGGACCGCTATTTCGCCCCAGACGAAGTGGACCTGCTCTACATCAATTTCTGCGATCCCTGGCCGTCGGTGAAGCACGCCCGCCGCCGCCTAACTGCCGAGCCCTTCCTCCGAGGCTACCGGAAGGTACTCCGGGACGGGGGATGTATTGAGTTCAAGACGGACAATCATGACCTGTTCGAGTGGTCCCTGTTCCAGTTTCCCAAAGCGGGGTATGCGCTGTCCGAGGTCACCCGAGACCTCCACGCCAACGGCGTCCAGGGGGTCATGACCGACTATGAGGAGAAGTTCCACGCCCTGGGCACCCCCATCAACCGCTGTGTGGGTACTAAGGTGGCGCTGCCCGACGTGCCCATTTTGGAGGGACTGGCCCGCCGCCTGCCGGAGTGGGACATTCGGCCAGTGGAGGAAACTGATTTGGAGTCCGTGCTGGCTCTGCTCCTCACCGCCCCGGACTACTTCGCCCTGGACGGCAAGCAGCCTGACCTCAATAGCATCCGGGCGGACCTGACCGCCCTGCCTCCCCGGTGCGCACCGGAGCAGAAGCGCTATGTGGGCTTCTGGAGGGATGGAAAGCCGGAGGCGGTGCTGGACTGGGTGGAGGGCTACCCCCGGGAGCAGACATTGTGGATCGGCTTTTTCCTGGTGGACCGCGCCCTCCGGGACCAGGGCCTGGGGAAGCGGCTCATGTCCGCCCTGCTGGGCGCGGCCTATGACGGTGGGATGGACAGCATCCGCCTGGCCTGCCTGGAGGGCAACGAGACAGGACACCGCTTCTGGGAGGCCCTGGGCTTCCGGGACCTGCGGAAGGGGGAGGCCCTCTCCGGCCAGACCAGCCCTATGTGGGTGATGGAGCGGCTGTCTACCCCGGACAGCGCCCAGTGATGCGAATGATGGGAGGCGAGAGGGTGTGACAGCCAGACCGGACGCGGTGTTTCGTCCCATGGAGGACAGGGACCGGCAGGCGGTGCTGGCCCTGTCCTGGGCATGGGCGGAAGAGAACATCACTTACGGCTACTTTGCCGGCGGGGACAAAGAGAGGTGGGCGGTGAAGTGGCCGGCTACGCCGCCGGACAGATGGAAACCGCCTTCCGGGACAGCAGCATTCAAAGGACGGGGGACCAATGGTTCGAGCTGGAGGAGCTGTATGTGGACCAGTCTCACCGAAGCTGTGGCCTGGGAGGCCGGCTGCTGGACTATGTGGAGGGACAGCTGCGGGGCCAGGGCCCGCTGCTGCGCTTCTACCTGTGCCGGGGGATGACCCTGTACTCCGTCCGGGCCTTCCGGGACCTGTGAGCGGGAGAGGTATCATTCTCAGGGACAAGCCAATTGATCAATACAAATTTGGAGGAAACAGGCCATGCTTTTAGCGCTATACAACTCCGTTCGGATGGAGATGAACAGCGGGACCATCCTAGGCTACTTTTTGCAGGCCCTCCCCATCGCCAGTATCGTGGGCGTGGTATTTTTGATCATCCGGCTTGTCCTCCGGCGGAGGGAGAACAGGCGAATCAAGTGGGGACAGGAGATCCTGCGGGTGATCTTTGTCTGCTATCTCACCGGGCTGATCAGCCTGGTCGTCCTTCCTGCCAACTTCTGGCTGTATGTCTATGACGGGATCTTCTTCGGCTGGTGGGAGGAGATGGGGCCGGTCTTCCAGCTCGGCGGGGTCAATCTTGTCCCCACCCTCCTGCAATGCCTGACCGGTGAGCTCTCCCTGGGCAGCTGGATGAGGACGATGCTGATCGGCAACGTGGCCATGTTTGTGCCCTTCGGCCTGCTCCTCCCCCTGGTCACGGGGATAAAGGGCGGGAAAAGGCTGGTGCTGGCCGCCGTTTTCGTGCCGGCCTGCTTTGAGGTGGCCCAGCTGATTTTTGGCAGGAGCCTGGATGTGGACGATCTAATCTGCAATTTCCTCGGCATGGTGATCGGCATGGGGATCGCCTGGGCTATCCTGTGGGCAAGGCCTGCAAATCGCTCAAAAAGCGCATAACGCACAGGACGGACAAGCCAACCGCTTGCCCGTCCTGCTTTTGCGATTTGATCTGCCCTGTAGAGACAAAAACAAAGCCGCCCTTGCGGACGGCGGAACGGAGCCTGTAGAAAGGCTTCGGAAGTTTTGGTCCGGAGGGCCCCAGCCTTCGCTGGGGCGCCCCGGTTTTGAGAAAAGAGAGAGGGAGGATTCAAAGATTTGTCTGGCTTCTTCTTCCTGACGTCATTATAATACCAGAGCATCAGGGGCGAATGTTGGATAATTTGAGAACCTTTTATGAAGTTTTTATGAATGGGAAGGGGTTCTCCACTCCGCCAGAGGAAAAACCGGCCGCAGGGGACGCGGCCGGGGG
>CAJLWS010000278.1 GCA_905210385.1 uncultured Eubacteriales bacterium
CTGTCCATGGACAACAAGATTCCCGTGCTGCTGTTTGCCCTGAAGGACCCGGAAAACATTCTGCGGGCCATTATGGGCGAGAAGATCGGAACCATCGTAAAGAAATAAGGAGGAGACGAAAATGACTGAGCTTTGCAAGCCGTTTGACGAGAAGATGAGAAAGACCATTGAGGTGGTCAAGGGGGACTTTGCCAGCGTCCGGGCCGGCCGGGCCAACGCTGGCGTTCTGGACCGGATCCAGGTGGAGTACTATGGTACCCCCACCCCCATCCAGCAAGTGGCCAGCATCTCCACCCCCGACCCCCGCACCCTGGCCATCCAGCCCTGGGACGCCTCCATTCTCAAGGCCATTGAGAAGGCCATCCAGGCCTCCGACCTGGGGATCAATCCCCAGAACGACGGGCGGATCATCCGCCTGAGCTTCCCCCAGCTCACCCAGGAGCGCCGCGTGGAGCTGACCAAGCAGGTGCGCAAGTATGGGGAGAACGGCAAGGTGGCCATCCGGAACATCCGGCGGGATGCCATGGAGTCCTTCAAGGACAAGAAGAAGAAGTCCGAGATCACCGAGGACCAGTTCAAGGACTACGAGCAGGAGATGCAGGACATTACGGACAAGCGCTGCAAGGAGATCGACGCGCTGACTGCGGAAAAGGAAAAGGAACTGATGGCAGTCTGACGCCGCCGGGAACCACCGGCCGCGCCCAGCAGAGGCCGGGGCGGACCGTTCCCTGGGGCGGAACACCTGCGGGGCGTCTGTGTCCCGCAGGTGTTCTCTTGCGGAAAAGCTATGAACCGGTTCTTTTTCGTCAATACTTCACTTACAATTAGGTAGGGCAGGTAAAAGATATGGGATTGTGGAAGCGCCGGTCCGGCGGCAGGCAGGGCGTCCAGGTGGACCTGGAGCACCTGCCCCGGCATGTGGCGATCATTATGGACGGCAACGGGCGGTGGGCCAAACAGCGGGGTATGCCCCGGAAAGCGGGCCACGCCGCCGGAGCGGAAACCTTTCGGACCATCGCCACCTTTGCCAAGGATTTGGGGCTGGAGTACCTGACGGTATACGCCTTCTCCACGGAGAACTGGAAGCGGCCGGAGGACGAGGTGCGCTCCATCATGGGCCTGCTGGAGAAGTACCTCCACGAGGCCATTGATCGCATGGCCCGGGACAGGGTGAAGATGGCCTTCTTCGGCGATCTGTCCCCACTGAGTCCGAAGCTTTTGGACCTGTGCCGTCAGACCCAGGAGATCTCCAAGGGCTATGACGGCTGTCAGGTGAACATCTGCCTGAACTACGGCGGCCGGGACGAGATCGTCCGGGCGGCCAAAGCCTTCGCCCGGGACTGCGCGGAGGGGCGGGCGGATCCAAACCACCTGACCCAGGAGGCCTTTGGGAACTACCTCTACTCCGCCGGCGTACCCGACCCGGATCTGATCATCCGCCCCAGCGGAGAGGTGCGTATCTCCAACTTCCTGCTGTGGCAGTCCGCCTACGCGGAGTTCTACTTTACCGATGTGCTCTGGCCGGATTTTACCAAGGAAGAGCTGCTCAAGGCGCTGGCGGACTATCAGCACCGCTCCCGCCGCTACGGAGGTGTGTGACGTGGCCAAACGAATCCTGGTGGCCGTGATCTTTGTCCCCATCCTGCTGGTCATCATGCTGCTGCTGCCCCCCATCGTGTGGACGGTGGTGGTGATGTTCATTTCCGCCATGGCCTGCTTTGAGCTGCTGCGGGCCACGGGGGAGGGTAGAGTGAGCTTCCCCATGCGGGCGGTGAGTATCCTGTCCGCCGCGGTTCTCCCCCTGTGTTTCTGGGCCGGCGTTGGGGAGATGGCGGCGGGGGTGTGCGCCTTCGTGGTGACGGCGGTGTCCTTCTGGTGCGCCATCCGGGACTATGACGAGGGGGACACCACCATCGGCTTCTTCCAGGTGCTGCTAACCCTGTTCGGCGGGGTGCTCATCCCGCTGGCCCTGTCTGCCCTGGTGGCCATCAAGTGCATGGAGCACGGGCAGTACCTGGTGCTGCTGGCGGTGCTGTACATTAACGGCAAGTTGGATCTGATTCATTACGATGACGGCACGGTGGACAGCGTTGGCACCGTTGATGCCGAGGAGGACCAGGACCTGGATACCACCGGCCTGACCCAGGCCACAAATGACGAAATGGAGATGCCGGAGGGCAGCCCCTTTGCGGACGAAGATGTGCTGAACATCTTGTTGGTCAGCACTGATGAACGCACCGATGCCGTGAACGACTGGGATGCGTTTACCCATCTGAACGAGCTGGACGGAACAAAAGCCACCACGGAGTTCAGCTCCGATGCCCGCGCGGACAGTTTAATTCTGTGCTCCCTGAACATCAAGGACGATACCATCAAACTGGTTTCCATTGAGCGCGGCACCGGTGTGCCGATTCTGCTGGATGGGTACGAGGGCCAGTACGACTGGATCACCCACACCTTCCGTTACGGCGGG
>CAJLWS010000279.1 GCA_905210385.1 uncultured Eubacteriales bacterium
GCCGGCGCCCTTGATGATTAGGAAGGCTTGGATTCCGGGGGCTGGTGGGTGGGGAGGATCGAGTTGATCAGGAAGGCCACTGACACGCCCACGATAGTCTCCAGCACCCGGGCGAGGGCGTAGAGATGCCGCTCGCTCCCGGTGACGCTGCCCGAAATCGCCATGACGCAGGGCAGGATGCAGGCCATGGTGCAGGCGGCGGGGCGGTGGAGCAGGTTGGTGCAGATGAGGATGCCCGCAATGCACGACAGCCCCAGCATCGCCGCTTTTACCAGCCAGAAGCTGAAGACTGCCTCCGGGATCAGGATCATCAGCGCGCCGATGACCGCTCCCACCAATACTCCCAGAAAGCGGGACAGCCCTACCTGGAAGGTCTGTTCAAGGGAGCTCTGCATGCACACCACGCAGGGAATACAGGCATACAACGGGCCGATATAACCCAATACCCCAGGGTAGTTCTCATTATAGAGCAGACCAAAAGGGACAAAGATCAGATAGGAGAGGGTGACTGCTACGGCGGTCTTGATGGTTCGCATCCCGATGCGGGGAAGGGGGATCTTTCGCATACTTCTTTCCTCTGGCCAATGGCCGATTCAACGCTTGACTTGGCTTGCTAGTTCAGTAGGCGGCGATGATCCCGCCGCTGTTGGCGTAAAAAGTGCTAATGCCACGGGTTTCTGTAATCATGATTTCGGAGAAATCGCAGTTTTTCCGGACCAACATCCGCAGATACTCTGCCCGGTCCCGGCACAGACAGTGGGAAATACACAGCATTTTTCCGTGGTGCCGATCATCCTGGACCATCAGATCAGTGAGCTTGCCCAGCGCTTGCTTGATAGAAAGGGCCTGGGTGTGCTTGCGGATTTCTCCCTCTGGGGTAGAACCCATCACTAGTTTAACACGAAGCGCGCCGGTAATCAAGGCCTGGGTTTTGGTTAGCCGCCCCGCTTTGCGCAGGGTATCCAGGTTTTCCAACACGAATAGGGTGTTCATCTCCCCGATATACCGGTCTGTCTCCGCCACCACCTGGGCGAAGGGCAGCCCCTGCCCGGCCAGCTGGGCGATCTTGGCTGCCACCAGCGTCTCTCCCGCGGAGGCGGAGCAGGAATTGAACACATGGAGGTTGCGATCCGAATGCTCTTCCCGGAAGATCTGGGCGGCTTGCCAGGCACTGTTATGGGAACCGGAAAGAAGGGCGGAGAGGGTGATCACGTAGATGTCGCCTTTCGCTGCCTCGTAGGCGGACAGATATTCTGCAGGAGAGGGGCAGGCAGTATGGGCGGCCTGCTCCCACATGGCCATGGCGTCCGCCAGCAGCTCTGTGTCCAGGGTATCGTCGTCCCGGTACTCGGTCTCGCCCACGTAGATGGTCAGCGGCACAGTGGTGTACAGGCCCGAAGCCCGCTGCTGCGGGGTGAGGTCGCAGCAGCTGTCCACAATGATCTCAAAACTCATAACCAAAAACCCCTAATATAATTATCGAAATTATTTTCCGGAAAATTATAGCATATCGGGAGGGGAAAGTCAAGAAAATCCAAGGGAATCTGATACTGTGTCAAAAAAAAGACAATTTAGGGCTTGACGCGCCCGACAATTCATAGTAATATTGTCGGGAAAACGGAAAGGTGGAATGGAATCATGCAATATTGTCCCGACTCCAGTGCGATTTGCCGCGTGGGCTGCTATGATACGGATTTGGATCTTTTTGAGTGCCAGTACGTGGTTCCGGATGGTATCTCCTATAACTCCTATGTGATTCTGGACGAAAAGGTCGCCGTGCTAGACACCATTGACCCCCGCAAGAGCGAGGAGTGGATGGGCAATCTGGAGCAGGCCTTGGCAGGCCGGGAGCCGGATTACCTAGTCATTCACCATATGGAGCCCGACCACTCGGGCAACGTGGCCCGACTGGCCAGCCGTTACCCTGGCATGAAGCTGGTGGGCAACGCAAAAACCTTTGCCATGCTGACCCAGTTTACCGGGGAGAGTTATGAGGGGCGAACCGTTGAGGTCAAAGAGGGGGATTCTCTGGAGCTGGGTAGCCATACCTTGAAATTCCTCATGGCCCCTATGGTCCACTGGCCGGAGGTGATGGTGTCCTATGAGCAGACGGAGAAGGTTCTGTTCTCTGCCGACGGCTTTGGGCGTTTCGGAAATCCAGAGGAATCTCTGCCCTGGGACGATGAGGCCCGGCGGTACTACACGAACATTGTGGGCAAATATGGTCCCCAAGTTCAGGCGCTGCTGAAGAAGGCGGCGGGCTTGGATATCCAGATGATCTGCCCGCTCCATGGTCCGGTGCTGACTGGAGGGCGGATGGCCCGGGCGCTGGAGCTGTATGACCTGTGGAGCCGCTACCAGCCGGAGGAGCGGGGGGTGCTGGTGGCCTTTGCCTCCATCCACGGGCACACGGCCCGGGCCGCCCGGGAGCTGGCGGGGATGCTCCATGGGCTGGGGGGAAAGACCC
>CAJLWS010000280.1 GCA_905210385.1 uncultured Eubacteriales bacterium
AACTGCCCGGCGGCTGGAGCCGTTGGTGGCCAGACGCTTGCCTCCCTTCTGGCGGACCGGGCGGACGGGCTCAGGATCGTCCTCAAAGGCGTCCTGGCCGTCAAAGACGTAGCCGTCCTCCTCGTCGTCCAGATCATTTGCCCGCAGATCCCGGGGGGCGCGGGTAGCGCGGCTGCCCTGGGGGGGCTCGCCGCAGAAGGGGCATCGCTTATAGGTGGCACTGTAGTCCTCTCCACAGGCGTCGCAGTGGATCAGGCCTTCCAGGTTGCTTCTTCGGGCCATGTTGGATTCCTCCGTTTACCGATAAAATCATGGATAGAACTATACTACACGGTTCGAGCCGATCCGTCAATCCCTTTTGATTATGTCTACCAAGAAAAGTGGAGGAAGAGAAAATCTTAGTTCCAGAGAGATTCTGCTACTTGCGGCCTACCCGGACAGGCATTATAATGGGGAACGGATAACTGCCGGAGAAGGAGAAACCCGTCCGGCAGGTAGGGAAAGGATGTGGCGGGCATGGCTCAGCCAATGACACCGGCAGTAGTGCACAAACAGTATGATGAGGCGATGACCGCGTTTCGCCGCCAGATCCGAGATTCGGCGGCCCGGGTGGCCTTTGGCCGGGAGTCGGACGGCTTTCTGCGGGACTGTGCCTGCGGTGTGTGGCAGCGGGATGGGGGCGGTGTGACACCCCTGCATGTGGAGTACTACAACGCTGCCTACGCCAAGGGGAACCCGGTCCCTACCGTGCTTTACTGGGAGCTGGCTACGGCAGTGAGCGAATACTCAGGATTTGTCCTGCCGGGCTTCTTCCGCAGAATGGTCAAGGCGGATCTGGAGTTGGGCGGCCAGTGCAGCCGCCGCTTTGTGGACACCTTTACCCTGATGCTGTTGCTGTTCGCAGCGGTGGACGGCAAGGTGAGCGAGGCGGAGGCCGGATTCGTCAACGCCTGTGCCGACTCCTTGAGCGCCTACTGTGACAAGGCGGGGGTGGCGGGTGGAAAGAGCCCGCTGGATGTGCAGGACTTTGTCACCCGACAGGCGGATGGACAGCCCGCGCCCTCCGGGAGGCCCAGGGAGGAACAGACGGCTCCGGAGGCCGGAACCGGGGAGGCCGGGGCGGAGGAGCGGCCGCCCAGGGAGAAGGTGGAGGACCTGCTGGCTGAGCTGGACGGGCTGTGTGGGCTGGAGAAGGTAAAGGAGGACGTCAAGAGCCTGATCAACCTGGTCAAGGTGCGCCGGCTCCGCCAGGAGGCGGGGCTGCCGGTGCCCCCCATGTCCCTGCACCTGGTGTTCATGGGCAACCCCGGGACGGGAAAGACCACGGTGGCCCGGCTGCTGGCCCGGATCTACCACGCCATCGGGGTGCTGTCCAAAGGCCAGCTGGTAGAGGTGGACCGCTCCGGGCTGGTGGCCGGCTTCGTGGGCCAGACCGCCCTGAAAACCCAGGAGGTCATTGAGAAGGCCAAGGGGGGTGTGCTCTTCATCGACGAAGCCTACGCCTTGGCCAACCAGGACGCGCCCAACGACTTCGGACGGGAGGCCATCGAGGTGCTGCTCAAGGGGATGGAGGATCACCGGGACGACCTGATCGTCATTGTGGCGGGCTACACGGAGCTGATGTGGAACTTCATCCACGCCAACCCGGGGTTGGAGAGTCGATTCAACAAGTACTTCTACTTTGAGGACTACAACGGAGATCAGCTGATGGAGATCTTCCGCTCCATGTGCGAGAGGAACGGCTATACCATGGACGAGGCGACCGCCCAGGCCGCCGCGGAGGCCTTCCGGGAGATGTATGAGAAGCGGGACGAGAACTTCGGCAACGCCCGGGATGTGCGCAACGTGTTTGAGACGGCGGTGGCCCGGCAGGCCAACCGCCTGGCTGGGATAGAGGCTCCCAGGAAAGAGGACCTGATGGCCCTCACTTTGGCAGACCTGGACCTAGAGCGGGAAGAAAAACAGGCATAGACTTTTTCTCTTGCCTTTTTCCCGCCTTTGGGGTATAATCTTTTTCGCAGCTGCCGGTGTGTTGGGATTGGCAGACGAGGTGGGTTCAAAATCCTATTCGCCTGTTGTTGCCGCTTCGGCTGGAAACCTTGATTTTTCAAGGGCTTTTGACAACTCAACATGCAAGTGATTTTTAATGTCCCCCACGATGGACCTTAGATTTCTCAGAGGCTCCATCTTGGGGTGCGACTTAAAATATAAATGCCGGTGTGATGGAATTGGTAGACGTGACGGACTCAAAATCTACTTCGCCGTTTCATACCACTATGGCGGAAACCCTTGATTTATCAAGGTTTTTGACAACTCAATATGTAAATGGTTTTTAATGTCCCTCCACGATGTCCCTCCGATTTCTCGGACAGGACATCGGGAGTAAGACTTAAAAATATAAATGCCGGTGTGATGGAATTGGCAGACGTGACGGACTCAAAATCCGTTG
>CAJLWS010000281.1 GCA_905210385.1 uncultured Eubacteriales bacterium
AATTGCACCTGAAAATTGCAAAAATGTTGTAAAAGGGACCGACTCAGTTCCATCGGAAAAGGCACGGCCTTTTCCGATGGAGTTTTGCGGCCCGCGGCAGCGCACGCGGCGCAAAGGGCGCACCGCGCACGTTTGCGGGCCGAGCAGTGTTTTCGGCCAGGTACACGCCCCGGCCGAAAACAGATCAAAATTTTTTGCGGCGCACCGGAGTACGGTGCGCCGCAAACTCTGCAAGGCTTTGGTCGGATTTTGGGCGGGCTTACCGCAATACCGCCCCGCAGGTTTCCTTGAGAGTTTCCAGGATGCTCTTCACATCCTCGTCCGCCTCCTCGCCGGTGAGGGAGCGGTCGTCAGAGCGGAGCACCAGATTGAAGGCCACCGACTTCTTGCCCTCGGGGATGCCGGGGCCCTGGTAGATGTCGAACAGGGCCACCTCTTTCAGCAGGCCCTTGGCCCCTGCGCGGATGGCCTTCTCCAGCGCGCCCACGGTGACGCAGGCGTCGCACACCACAGCGATGTCCCGGGTGACGGAGGGGAACTTGGGCAGGGGGACGTACTCCGGGTCGGGGCCTTTGGCCAGCATCAGTTCATCAAAACTGAGTTCGGCGCAGTACAACTCCCCGTCCACTCCGTAGTTCCGGGCCACCAGGGGGTGAATCTGGCCGAAGATGCCGATACAGTCGCTGCCGCTCCACACGGTGGCGCACCGGCCGGGGTGCCAGGAGGCGTCGGAGGGGGCGCCGGTGGGCCCCTCGAAGTGGACGTCGGCGGCGCGGATGTCCTGCAGGATGGCCTCCATGACTCCCTTCATGGCAAAGAAGTCCATATCCTCCCCATAGGCCCCCAGGGTGAGCACCTTGGCCTCGTCTGCCAGACCGTCATCCTCGGTCAGCTTGTTGATTCCATCGACCAAGGCTTCGGTGAGGCCGGAAAGTCCCAGCTTCTCCAGCGCCTCCTTAGAGGCGGACAGGGAGGGATCCTTGGGGTCCACAGGCTTCTGGGAGGCGGAGCCGGACTTGGGCAGGTAGACCCGGGCCAGTTCGTACAGCCGGGCGGACTTATTCCGGTAGTTCCAGTTCCGGGTCAGAATTTCCAGCATGGAGGGCAGAGTGGTGGTGCGCATGATGGAGGTGTCCTCCCCCAGGGGATTGAGAATCCTGAAACTCTTCCGGAGGGCGTAGTCCTCTGGCCAGCGAATCTTGTCGTAGTAGGTGGGGGAGATGAAGGAGTAGGTGATGATTTCGTCATACCCGCAGGCACGGCACAGCGCCCCCAGCCGGTTCTCCAGCTGCTGAGCAGGGGAATAGCCCCCCTGGGTGGTCTGGCCCCGCATGAGGGTGACGGGGATGTTGTTGTAGCCGTAGAACCGGGCTACCTCCTCCGCCAGGTCAGCCATGCGCTGCACGTCCCCCCGCCAGGAGGGGACGGTGACCTGGTCTCCCTCTACCTGGAAGCCCAGCTTGCGCAGGATGGCCGCCATGTCGGATTCCGGAACGTCGGTGCCCAGTAGGGCGTTGATCTTGCCCGGCTCCAGCTTGAGCACCGTGGGCTGGGGCACGAGGTTCAGAATGTCGATGACCCCGTCCACCACTTCACCGGCCCCCAGAAGCTCCACCAGTTCGCAGGCCCGGTTGACGGCGGGGAGGGTGTTCATGGGGTCCAGTCCCTTCTCGAACTTGGCGGACGCCTCGGTGCGCATACCCAGGGCCAGAGCGCCCTTGCGGATGCAGGTGCCATCGAAATTGGCGGACTCGAACACCACGTCGGCGGTGTCGGCGACGATCTCGCTGTTCTCGCCCCCCATGATGCCCGCCAGGCCCACCGCCCGGGTGTCGTCGGCGATGACCAGGTGGTCGTGGTTCAGCTTGCGCACCTGGCCGTCCAGGGTGGTCAGCTCCTCACCGTCAGCGGCCCGGCGGACAATGATCTTGCCCCCCTGGACATAGCGGTAGTCAAAGGCGTGCATGGGCTGGCCGTACTCCAGCATGACGTAGTTGGTGATGTCCACGATGTTGTTGATGGGACGCACGCCCATGGAGCGCAGCCGCTCCCGCATCCACTTGGGGGAGGGGGCGATCTTCACGTTGCGCACCATCCGGGCGGTGTACCGGGGCACCAGGTCGGCGTCCGGGGTCTCCACGTCCAGCAGGTCGGCCAGCACGCCCTCCGCCCCGCCTTTGACCACCGGCTCGTGGAGGGCCAGGGGCGCGTCGAAGGTGGCGGACACCTCCCGGGCCAGGCCGATGACGCTGAGGCAGTCGGGCCGGTTGGGGGTGATCTCAAACTCCACCACGTGGTCGTCGGCGTTGATCACCGGTTTGATGTCGTCTCCGGGCCGGCAGTCCTCGTGGAGGATGAAGATGCCGTCGGGGATGCAGTGGGGGAACTCCTTCTGCTCGGCGTGGAGGTCCTCCAGCGTGC
>CAJLWS010000282.1 GCA_905210385.1 uncultured Eubacteriales bacterium
CGAAGAAACCGGCAAGCCCTACGCCATCCTGCGCCTGGCCTCGGACCGGAGATACCGGGACCGGGAGGGCAACAAGCTCACCGACTTCATTTCGGTGAAGGTCCGAGGTCCCCTGGCGGAGCGGTGCGCGGCCTACGCCTGGAAGGGGTGCAAGCTGGCCGCCGTGGGGGACTTTGAGACCATCCCCTTCCCGGAGGAGCCGGAGCGTCAGCCCGGCTTTCTGGTGAAGGGCACCGAGGTGGAGTTTTTGTCTCCCCGGCGTGCGGAGGAGGGGGCAGTCTCCCTGGCAAATGAGGAAGTCGCATGACCCAAGGCTCCGCCGGCCGTCCCAAAAGGAAGTGCCGCTCTACAGGGGCAGAACACAGTAGGAGGGAGATGAGATCACCTGATCCGCTACTACGACATGTTCGCCGGGATCGGCGGCTTCCGGGCCGGCCTGACCCGGGCCGGCGGTTTCCAGTGTGTCGGCCACTGCGAGATCGACAGGCATGCCGAGGCCAGCTACCGTGCCATCCACGACGTTCGAAAGGAGGAGCGATATGACCCGGACGCCAGAGCCATTGACCCAAACGACCTGCCCGACTTCGACCTGCTGTGCGGAGGATTCCCCTGCCTGCTCAGAACAGCCGCGAGAGCGATGGGGCATCGCATACGATCCCCCATCCGCTGGTCCCGGCTGTTCTTCGCTTCAAAATCGAACCCACTGCGTTGGGCTTCGATTTTGAGAGGGCCCCTGACGGGGCCCCGCAAAGCGGAAGCTTTGTGGGGAGAGGAGGAGCAAGGAAGTGAGCGCAGTTTTCGCCCCAGGGCGGAAACGGAGCGGAACGGACTTTGCGCCGACGAGCTTAACAGCAAACATTTTGGAGTCCCCCAATCCCGGAAGCGGGTATTCCTTATCTGCTATCTTGATCCCCGATGCGCCGGAAAAATACTACCTGTCTTCGGAACAGGTGGCAAGGCTCTTGTACAAGTCCTCGGCGGCCCCCAGGGGTCCCGGGTCTACCACCCGGAAGGGGTAGCCTGCACCCAGACTGCCGGAGCCGGGGGCATGGGCGGAAAAACAGGGCTATACCTGCTGCCGCCGGAGAGCGCTCCCTTTGTGGATCTGTGCGCGGGGCGTCCCGAGCGGACAGAGCGGGCCCGGTGTCTCACTGCCCGATACGGGCAGACCACACTGTCCAACCACCGGGGAGAGCGGTCCGGGGTACTGCTCATCCGGGAGGCCACGAAAAAAGGATATCAGGAAGCGAGCCCCGGGGACATGGTGGACCTGGGCTATGCGGGCAGCGCCACCCGCGCCGGGCGGGTAGGGCAACAGATGGCCCACGACGCCGCCAGCGTCCAGGGCGTGGTGGAGCGGGGCGGGCGCATCCGCCGCCTGACGCCGAGGGAGTGCCTGAGATTGCAGGGGTTTGAGGACCGCCAGATCGACAGAATTTTAGCCATCACCTCAGACGCCCAGGCGTATAAGCAGGCTGGCAACAGCGTGACAGTGACTGTGATCGAGGCCATCGGCCGCCGCCTGCGGGCGGTGGATGGGGAACTGCGGGGTGACAAGGCCGCGTGATCGACATGAAGGAGCAGTATTTCGGCGTGGAGGTGGAAGTGACGGGCATCACCCGGGAGGCGGCTGCCCGGGCCCTGGCCAACTACTTTGGGACTACTCCCAGGAAGGCCAGGGACTACTACGGCAGCTGGTATGTGATGGACACAGACGGCAAAGAGTGGCGCTTCATGTATGACAGCAGCATCCGCACCGAGCGCAGGGCGGACGGCAGCCACCAGCATACTACCAATGACCTCTACTCGGTGGAGATGGTGTCCCCCAAGCTGACCTACGGGGAACTGCCCAAGTTCCAGGAATGCGTCCGTCGGGTGCGGAAAGCCGGGGCAAAGGTCAACTCGTCCTGCGGGCTCCACGTCCACGTGGACGCGGCCAACCACAACCAGCAGAGCCTGAAGAACCTGCTGAGCATCATGTATTCCAAAGAGGATATCCTGTTCAAAGCCTTACAGGTCAACCCGGACCGGGTAAGCCGGTACTGCCAGAAGGTGCGGGAGCCCATGCTGGAAAAGGCCCGAAAGCTCTCCGCTGAGGAGACCCGGGACCTGACCCAGCTGGAGAACATCTGGTATGAGGGCAG
Source organism: uncultured Eubacteriales bacterium (assembly GCA_905210385.1). Classification (GTDB taxonomy): domain Bacteria; phylum Bacillota; class Clostridia; order Oscillospirales; family Oscillospiraceae; genus Enterenecus. The sequence goes on from CAJLWS010000282.1 coordinate 2,145, forward strand.
CCGGTATGAGAAAAGCAGCCATTACAACGACACCCGCTACTACGCTCTGAACCTGCACTCAGTGTTCTACCGGGGCACGGTGGAGTTCCGCTGCTTCAACTCCACCCTCCACGCCGGGCGGGCGGCGGCCTATATCAACCTGTGCCTGGCCATGTCCGCCCAGGCCGTCAACCAGCGCAGCACGGTGATGCGCAAGACCCACAGCGACAACGAGCTGTTCACCTTCCGGGTGT
>CAJLWS010000283.1 GCA_905210385.1 uncultured Eubacteriales bacterium
AAACAGGTGGACCCGCCTAAAATCACCCACAAGCCCATGAAAATTCTAAACGAGGCGCAGGTGAACATTTTTCTGGAGGCGACGGATCGGGACCCGATTTGGCGGGACTTCTTCTACACGGAACTCACCACCGGTCTGCGGCTGGGTGAGATCTGTGGCCTCATGTGGAGCGACTTCGATGGGCGAAAGGGCACCTTCAGCATTTCCCGTACACTGCGTAAAGAAAAAGGCGGACGGCTGGTGGCCGGGGACACCAAGACCTACGCCGGGACCCGGATCATCCTCCTGCCCACCAGCACGGCGGAGCGGCTGCGGCTGCGAAAAAAGACTTCCTACTCCCCTTGGATCTTCCATGACCCACTTCGCCCGGAAACCCTGCTGAACCCCGGCACCGCATACCGCCAGCTGAAAAAGGTCCTGCAGGAGACCGGACTGCCTGAACTTAGATTTCACGATTTAAGGCACACCTTCGCCACCCACGCTCTGGCCAGCGGAGTGGATGCCAAGACCCTATCCGGCATCCTGGGCCACACCAAAGCCAGCTTCACCCTGGACACCTACACCCACACCACCGGGGATATGCAGAGGCGGGCGGCGGAAATCGTGGGCGGCTTCCTGACCGACTACTTAGGAGAGGAGATGGCCCCGTGGCAAAACGCAGAAAACACGGCGACGGCAGCGTCCGTCTGAGAAAGGACGGCCGGTGGGAGGGCCGAGTGGTCATCGGCTATGACGAAAAGGGCCTGCCCAAAACCAAAAATGTCCTTGCTAAGACAAAAACAGAATGTGTGGCAAAGCTGAAGGCCCTGCGGGAGAGACTGGAGACTCCCGCCCCTGAAGTTCCAAAAGCAGGGCTTTCCCTGGGTGCTTGGCTGGATCATTGGTACCAGGACTACAAGAAAGCGAGTCTCCGTCCTAACACCCAGATGTCCTATGAACGGCGGATCTACCAACACATCATCCCCGCCTTGGGCGGTATCCAGCTGGACAAGCTGACCACCGGGGACATCCAGCAGTTCTATACCCATCTTAGGCAGAATGGCAGATTGCTGCGCACAGAACTCTATGGAGAGGGTCTCTCCGACCAGACCATCCGGGGCATCCACACCACCCTCCACGCCGCACTGGACAAGGCAGTGGAGGAGAAACTGATCTTCCGCAACCCGGCGGACAGCTGTAAACTTCCGCCTGTCAAGGGCAGAGAAATGAAGGTTCTGACTCCGGAGGAGATCCAGCGGCTGCTGATCCAGGCCAGGGAGGACGGCTGCTACGAGCTGCTTCTCTTGGAACTGGCCACTGGCCTGCGCCGGGGCGAGATCCTGGCCCTCCAGTGGCGTGACCTGAATCTCCGGACCGGCGCCCTGCGGGTGGAGCGGCAGGTCCACCGGGTCAAGGGAGAACTGGCAGTATCCCCGCCCAAGACCAAGGCGGGGAACCGGACGGTACTCCTCCCTGCCCCGGTCCTAAACGTGCTCAAGACCTACAAACAAGCCGTCCACTCACGGTGGATGTTTCCCTCCCCTGTCAAGGAAGACTCCCCTATGGACCCGGCAGCCGTCCGGAAGCGGCTCCAGACAGTATTGGAGCGGGCAGAGTGTAAACGGCTGCGATTCCATGACCTGCGGCACACCTTCGCTACCGCCTCCCTGGAACACGGCATGGACATCAAAACGCTGTCCACCATCATCGGCCATGTGTCCAGCACCACCACCCTGAACACCTACACCCACGTCACCGATGCCATGCGGCAGAATGCGGCAGACAGGATCGACCTTGGGATCGGAAAGGTCGATCCAAAACCCAGGCAAGAGTCGGCACCCAAGAAACCAGCCCCCAGCACCTTCCAAGCCCACAAGGGGCAGCGGCGCAAACCGGGCACCGGATGCGTCAGCCAAATCAACGACCACCTCTGGGAGGGGAGATACTCCCCAGTGTGGCCGGACGGCAAAAAGCACGCCCGGAACATCTATGGCCACACAGAGGCGGAGTGCGAGGCAAAACTGGCCATCCTGATCCAGGAAATGAAGGCAGAGATCGCCGCCGAGAGAGAGCGGGCAAAACAGGAAAAATCAGCAAGTTGAACAAACGGGCCTTCGAGGCTAAACGCCCTCGGAGGCCCATCTTTTCCCTGTCTGTGGCTGGTTGTGTGGTCAAAGGAAAAAGTCGAAATTTTAATCATCAAGAATAGTGGCAGAAAACAAAGAAAACGCCCGCTTTTCGGCTGAAAAGCAGGCATTTTGTGGAGCTGCTAGGCAGATTCGAACTGCCGACCTCATCCTTACCAAGGATGCGCTCTACCGACTGAGCTATAGCAGCAAAATGGCGACGCGGAAGGGACTTGAACCCTCGACCTCCGGCGTGACAGGCCGGCGTTC
>CAJLWS010000284.1 GCA_905210385.1 uncultured Eubacteriales bacterium
GCCGCCGTATTGGGCAACGGGGCATACGCCCGCTCAGATACCGAACAGCAGCCAGATGTAGATGTAGGCGGGAATCACTGCGGCCAGGGTGAAGGGGATGCCGATGCGGCAGAAGTCGGACGTCTTCACCTCGTAGCCGTTCTTGCGCAGAATGCCGATGCCGGCGATGTTGGCGGAGGCGCCGATGGGGGTGCAGTTGCCGCCCAGGGTGGCGCCGGAGAGCAGGCCGAAATAGAGCACGGTGGGATCCACCCCCAGCGTCGCGGCCAGACCCGTCACCACCGGCAGCATGGTGGCCACATAGGGGATGTTATCGATGAAGGCGGAGAAGAGCACCGAGGCCCACACGATCACGGTGTAGATGAGGAACAGGTTGCCACCGCTCACCCGGGCGATCAGGTCGGCCACCGCATCGATGACCCCCATGTTGGAGATGCCCCCGATCACCAGGAACAGGCCGAAGAGCAGGCCGATGGTCTCAAAGTCAATCGCCTTAAGGGGGCCGGTCACGGCGGAGACTTTCCTCGTCTTCAGGAAGGTGTACAGGATGCCGACCACCATCAGCGCGACGCAGATCAGGCCGTTGGTGATGTCAGGCTTCTCCGGGATAAAGGAGGCGCAGATCAGGATCACGATCATGCCCACCAGCAGCACAGTTGGGACATAATCGTTCACCTGCGTCCTGGGCGCGCCCTTGGGCACCGGGGCCTTCTCCTTGCGGAACAGGATGGCCAGAATGATGGCGGAGATGATTGCCCCCAGCTCCACGGCAAAGAACATACCGGGCTTCCCCTGATAAATGAAGAAGTCCAGGAAGCTCATGTTGGCGTAGGAACCCAGCATGATGGCGGTGGTGTCTCCCACCAGGGTGGCGGCGCCCTGCAGGTTGGAAGACACGGCAATGGCGATGATGAAGGGCACCGGATTGGTCTTCAGCTTCTTGCAGATCTCCAGGGCAATGGGAGCCACCATGAGCACCGTGGCCACATTGTCCACAAAGGCGGAGATGATACCGGCGAACAGGGCCAGCGCCACCGCGGCGATCTGGATATTGGGCACCTTCTCCATGATCAGGTCGGCCAGCAGGGCGGGCATCCGGCTGTCGATGAAAAGCTGGACCAGGCCCATGGTGCCGGCAATCATCAGCAGGACATTGAAGTCAATGGCCCCGATGATCTGGTTCAGGGGAAGCATACCGGTCACGATGAAGATCAGCGCCGAGGCGAGGGCGATGTAGGGCCGGTACTTGCTGAACGCCAACATCAGCACATAGGTCAGGGCGAAGAGCACGATTGCGTAAACCAAGTTGAACACCATCTTTCTTTTTTCGGTCGTGGTTGCTGGCTCCAGCGCTTGGGAGGCAGCCGATCCAGGTGGTCCCTCTCTCAGTCCGGGTTCAACCAGATCTCTCTGATGATACACGATCAGCCGCCCATTGTCAACCTTGCAAAAGTGCACGTTTTACATTTATAAACTGCGCAAATCGTCCAAAATTTTACGATTTACGAATTTTCATCCCGATTTTTCCCGCATCCCAGCAGAGTGTGCAGCACAGGCCGGAAAGAAAACTCCTCCATCAGGCGTTCCGCCTCGTCCAGCGCCTTCTCCCTGATCCCCCTGGGGGTAGCCGGGCGGCGCACCGCCCGGATCAGGATGTTCTTAGGGGTATGGGCAAAGTCGATGAACTCCAGCAGCTGGGTCTTATAGCCGCAGTACTCCAGCAGGTTCCCCCGAATGGCGTCGGTGGCCAGGGCGGAAAAGCGCTCCTTCAGGATGCCGTACCGGGTGAGGATTTCAAAGTTCTGGGTCTGGATCTGCCCATTCAGCTCATGCTGGCAGCAGGGTACGGAGAAGATCATCTTCGCCTTCCACTGGACGGCGTTGAACAGGGCGTAGTCGGTGGCGGTATCGCAGGCGTGGAGGGTCATGACCAGGTCCACGTCAAAGGGGGCCTGATAGCCGTTGATGTCCCCCAGCTCGAAGCGCAATCCGGTATAGCCGTACTTCTCCGCGGCGCGGTTGCACTTCTCGATCACGTCCGCCTTCAGGTCCAACCCGATGACGCTGGCCCGCATCCCTTTGACCTGGGTCAGATAGTAGTAGACGATAAAGGTCAGATAGGATTTCCCACAGCCGAAATCAATGACGTGGATCGTGTCGCCCTTCAGCTTGCCGACCTCGTCGTCCAGGATCTCTAAAAAGCGGTTGATCTGGCGGAACTTGTCGTACATGGGTCGCACGACCTTCCCGTCCTTCGTGAAGATCCCCATGTCCACCAGGGGAGGCACTTCCCTGCCCTCCTCCAGGATATACCGCTTCTTCCGGTTGTGCCCCTCCGGCGGGCGCGCGGCGGGGGCGCCCCCGCCCTC
>CAJLWS010000285.1 GCA_905210385.1 uncultured Eubacteriales bacterium
TGCCGGCTCGAGTCGGCTTTTCTCCCCCCGGCGCGTTTTTGGTTCCTTTTGGCGTGTACCAAAAGGAACTTACCCTCAGGTGAAACCTGACCGGAGCCCCCGGAGGGCGTCCCCAGGGGTTTGGGGGTAGCCCCCCAAAGGTCACCCCTCCGCCGCCTTGGGCAGCGTCACGGTGGCCTTGAACAGGTCCCCGTCAATGCTCAGCTGGAAGCGCCCGTGCTGCAGCTCCGTCAGGGACTGGGCAATGGACAGTCCCAGGCCGCTGCCCTCCTCGGTGCGGGACTCGTCCCCCCGGACGAACCGCTCCATCAGCCGCTCCGGGGGCATGTTCAACTCATCCCGGGAGATGTTCTTGATGGAGAAGGAGGCGGTATCGCTGTATTCCTGGATACCCAGATAGATTCTGGTGCCCTCCAGGGCGTACTTGGCACAGTTGCCCAGCAGGTTGTCCATCACCCGCCACAGGTGCCGCCCATCCGCCATCACCCACACCGGCCGCTCCGGCAGGGTGCGCACCACCGTCAGCCCCTTGGCCTCCAGCCGGTCCAGGTACTCCGCCACCGCCTGGTCCAGCAGCTGGCCCAGATCCAGCCGCTCCAGGGTCACCGTGAGGTTTCCGGTGGACGCCTTGGACGCCTCCACCAGGTCCTCGGTGAGCTTCTTCAGCCGTTGGCTCTTCCGGTCCAGCACCTCGATATACTCCGCCGCCTTGGGGTTGCCGATCTGTTCCTTCTTCAGCAAGTCCACGTAGTTGATGATGGATGTCAGAGGGGTCTTCAGGTCGTGGGACACGTTGGTGATGAGCTCCGCCTTGAAGTGCTCCGACCGCATCCGGTCCTCTACCGCCGCGGAGATAGCCTGGCCCAGGTTGTTCAACTCATCGGCATGATGCTTCAGGTCGGGGAGCATATAGCTGGTGTCGATGTGGTACTCCGGGTTGCCCCCGATGATCTCCTGGGCCCCGATGCGGATCTTCTTCCACTGGAAGGCCCACAGGCACAGCAGCGCAACGCACGCAGCGGTGCCCAGCAACCAGGCCCCCCCATAATAGTTAAAGGTAAAAATGGTAAACAGCAAATATCCCACCCCCACAATCACCACCTTCCAGGTCAGAGGAAAGGCCTCCACTGCCGCCCGGCACAGCCCCCACAACCACCGGCACAGCCGCCAGATCAGGGTGTTGCGCCATAGGGTGTGGGCCTTGCACCGGACCACCACCGTCAGCAGGCCGCCCAGGCACAGGGCCAGCAGCCCACAGCGCGGCGCAGGCCGCCGCCAGCAGGCCCATGAACACCAGCTGCCCCGCCATGGACAGATCGGTATAGGCGTAGTACACGGTGATCTCCCAGGCCAGGCTGACCGCGATGGCCACGCCGCAGAACAGCAGAAACAGCAGCAGATCCCCCGGCAGCCGGTGGAACCAGTTCAGGTGGATTCCCTCCCGGTCCCGGCGGTGGCCGCAGGCCGCACACAGGTAGGCCGTGAGCAGAAGTCCCAGCACCCCGCACACGATGGTGCCCCCCAGCAGCAGCCCCCGGTCCCCCCGCCACTGGTTCAGGCTCTGGAACGCCTCCCGGTACTGGTCGTCCACGGGAAAGCTGCCGTCCAGCCAGAGGAACAGCTCCTGGGACTGGGCGGTGCCCTCCGTGCGGGCCCAATCCCCCTGGCCCGCATCATACTGATAGCCGAACTCGTTGGGCTCCATCGTCCAGCGCAGGCAGGGGGCATAGAGGTACATCCCGTCCTCTCCCTCCACCAGGAGCAGCTGGGAGGTGCCGTCGGCGGCCAGGAACACCGTGTCCTCGTCCAGTTGGGTCAGGTCATAGCCCATGTCTCTGGCCTCCTCCGCGGCCACCTCGTCCCCCTCGTAGAAGCCAAGGTACAGCTCCAGAAGCCGCTGCCAGTCGTCGGTGTACACCGCGTTGGTGGCATCGTCCACGTTGACCGCGCTGGCGGCCAGGCGGGCCCAGGCATCATCCTCCACCGGATAGGCGTAGGCGCCCAGGTCCAGCGGCTCATAGTAGGTCCAGTACAGCCCCAGGGCCCGGGCGGGCAGACTTTCCTGAGTATTCCCGTGGAGCACCGTCTTATCCGGGGCGAGCAGCTGCCAGCGCAGATTGGTGCTCTGGGCAGACAGCTCGTCTTCCAGACGGACGATCTCCTGCTCCTGGTAGACAGACAGGTCGGTCCCCGCATCCCGCAGCTCATACAGGTTCAGAAGCCCCACAATGTCCTGCTCATCCCGACGTTCCAGATAGTAGATGGTGTAGCCATCCCCCTCGTTGTAATCCGGGTCCCACAGCGCGTCGTAGTTAGCCAACTGGTACCAGCCCAGGATCGCGGGGGCGGCGAAAGCCGCCACC
>CAJLWS010000286.1 GCA_905210385.1 uncultured Eubacteriales bacterium
GGGCCCGCCATACCGGGCAGAGTACACCCCCGGCGCGCCCCCCAGGGCGTCCACACACAGCCCGGAGTCGTCGGCGATGGCGGGCAGGCCGCTGGCCTCCATCACCGCTTTGGCCTTGAGCAGGGAGTTCTCCTCAAAGGTGGTCCCCGTCTCCTCCACGTCCACATCGATGCCCACATCGGACTGGAGGCACACCTCCACCCCCAGGTGGGAGAGGATCTCCCGCATCTCCTTGAGCTTCTTCGGGTTCTTGCTCGCCAGTACCAGCTTCATCTCACACCGCCTCCAGAACTTCTCTCTGCTTGGCCATCAGCTCCCGGATGCCCTTCCGGCACAGGTCCACCAGGTCGCGCTGCTCCTCAATGGTGAAGGCCCGGCCTTCGCCGGTGCCCTGCAGCTCGATGAGCTGCCCGTCGTCGTTCATCACGCAGTTCAGGTCCACCTGGGCGCTGGAGTCCTCCTCGTAGCACAGGTCCAGCATGGGCTGCTCGTCCACGATGCCGGCGGACACGGCGGCCACCTGGTGCCGGATGGGGTTTTGGAGCAGCACTCCGTCGGCCACCAGCTTCCGGCAGGCCAGGGCCAGGGCCACAAAGCCTCCGGTGACCGAGGCGGTGCGGGTGCCCCCGTCCCCCTGGAGCACGTCGCAGTCCACCGTGATGGTCAGGTCAGGCAGGGCCGCCAGATCCACCGCCGCCCGGAGGGAACGGCCGATGAGCCGCTGGATCTCCGCCGACCGGGGGGACAGCTTCAGCTTGGCGATGTCCCGTCGGGACCGCTCCCGGTTGGCCCGGGGCAGCATGGAGTACTCCGCCGTCACCCAGCCGGTGCCCTCGGGCACGTGCCTGGGGGCAAACTGTTCCACGCTGGCGCAGCACAGCACCTTGGTGCTGCCGCAGGTGATGAGCACGCTGCCCTCCGGGAACTTCACAAAATCCGTCTCCAGGGTCACCTTTCTCAATTCATCATATCCACGTCCGTCTATCCGGGCCATAGCGCCGCTTCCTCCTTTATCTTTCCTGGATTTCCATCCTCAGCCCGCCGGTTCCCCACGGGTCAGCAGGAAGAGAAGACCTGCCGCGCCCAACGTGGCCATGACGATCCCAGAGATTCGGGCGGTCCGAACGGCAGTCTTAGGTATCGCTTTGTTCCGATATTTGCGTCGAAGAGAACCTATTGGATCAGCTGCGTACCAGGCACCGTAAACCACGACACATACCAGCAGCACAATCAGAATGTCCCTCATAGCAGCGCCTCTGTAAAGGCCCGGGGGTCAAAGGGCTGGAGATCATCCACGCCTTCGCCCACACCCACAAACTTCACCGGTACTCCCAGCTCTCTGGCAATGGCAATGACGATGCCTCCCTTGGCAGTACCGTCCAGCTTGGTGAGCACGATGCCGGTGATGCCAGCCGCCTCGGAGAACTGCTTGGCCTGGATCAGGCCGTTCTGCCCCGTGGTAGCGTCCAACACCAGCAAGGTCTCCCGGCTGGAATCGGGGCACTCCCGGTCAATGACCCGGGAGATCTTGTTCAGCTCATTCATCAGGTTCTGTTTGTTGTGCAGCCGCCCAGCGGTGTCCACCAGCACCACGTCCACCTTTCGGGCCCTGGCTGCACTCATGGCGTCGTACACCACGGCGGCGGGGTCGGCCCCCTCGTGCTGCTTGATGATGTCCACCCCGGCCCGCTCCGCCCAGATGGTCAGCTGGTCGGCAGCGGCAGCCCGGAAGGTATCTCCGGCGCACAGCAGAACCTTCTTCCCCTCTCTCCGCCACCGGGCGGCCAACTTGCCAATGGAGGTGGTCTTGCCCACCCCGTTGACACCGATGAACAGCACCACCGCCGGGGCGCGGGACAGCTCCATGCGGTTGTCCTCCTGGGAGAGGTATTCCGTCAGGATCTCCCTCATACAGGCCCGGGCGCCTTCCACATCCTTGATCTTCCGCTCCTTGCAGCGTCCCTTCAGCTCCTCCACCGCCTCCATGGTGATCTCTGCCCCCATGTCGGCCATGACCAGGGACTCCTCCAGCTCGTCGTAGAAGTCGTCATCCAGCTGGGAGAAGCCGCTGAATATTCCGATCTTTTTGATCTTGTCAAAGAAACCCATGATGAACTCCTCGCAGTTTCAAATTTTATTGCGCAATCTTTGCCTTCACCTTGTTCAGGCTGATGGTCAGCATCCGGCTGACACCCTGCTCCTTCGTCCTCACAAGCTCCAGATCGCTCGCTTCACCCTGGCGGGCAAAGCTCGCTCCCTTCGCTGCTCGTCCTCTCCCCACAAAACCCGCTCCGCTGGGCTTTTGTGGGGGCCCCATTTGGTTCGTTTTATGCATCAGGTAGGGCCCGATGCCTCATC
>CAJLWS010000287.1 GCA_905210385.1 uncultured Eubacteriales bacterium
TCTGGGCCACCCGGCAGATGGATTCCTCCACCTCCTTGGCGGCCACCAGCATCAGATCGGCCAGCTCGTCGATGACCACCACGATCTGGGGTAGGGTTTCCTTGCCCTCCTTCCTGGCGTGGTTGTTGTAGGAGGCCAGATCCTTGGCCCCCACCTCAGAGAAGGCCTTATACCGCTTCATCATCTCGCTCACCGCCCACTGGAGGGCGCCGGCGGCCTTCTTGGGGTCGGTGACCACCGGGATGAGCAGATGGGGAATGCCGTTGTACACCCCCAGCTCCACCATCTTGGGATCCACCATGATCAGGCGAACCTCTTCCGGGGTGGCCTTGTATAACAGGGAGACGATGAGGGAGTTGGTGCACACCGACTTGCCCGAACCGGTGGTTCCGGCGATGAGCATGTGGGGCAGCTTGGCAATGTTGCCCACCACGCAGTTGCCCCCGATATCCTTGCCTACGGCGAAGGACACTTTGGAATTGCTCTCAATGAAGGCTTTGGAGCCAATCACGTCACGAATGGCTACCGGGGTGACCTGGCGGTTGGGCACCTCAATCCCTACGGTGGAAATCTTATCTGGAATGGGGGCTACCCGTACGGCTGACACGCCCAGGGCCAGGGCAATGTCATCGGACAGCTTGGTGAGCTTGTTCAGCTTAACCCCCTGCTCCAGCTCCAGCTCATAACGGGTAACTGCGGGCCCACGAGTGACGTTCACCACCCGGGCGTCCACATCGAAGGACACTAAGGTGTCCTGGAGGCGCTGCTGGTTGGCCTGCAGCTCTCCAGCGGCGGCTGCGCCCGAGGTCCCGCCCCCCTCGTGGAGCAGTGAGATGGGGGGATAGCGGTAGGCCTGGGGCTCCTGCTCCATGCCCGCCTCGATCTCCCGGGCCACCTCGGCATGGGCCTGCTGGGCCTCCTGCCGGCTAATTTTTTCCACCGCAGGCTCACGCACCACCGGCGGAGGCATTGCAGCTTCTCTAGCTGGGCTGACCGGCATGATGGCTCCATCTGTCATGGGCTTAATCTCAGGCACATCTTCATATTCTGGAGGCTGCGCCTCTCCCCGGACGGACGACTTGCCAGTCAGCACCTCGTCCGGGGCAGCCACCCCGGCCACCTTGTCAAACAGCTTCTTCTTCCGGATGGTAGTCACCGGCTTGGTGGGCGCCTTGGCCGTCAGGGGCCCGTCGTCCACCGGGACGTCGATGTCGGGGCGGCGGGGCTGCGATGGCCGGACATGAGGCTCCATCACCGGCTTCGGCAGCGTCAGCTCCTCCGGTGCTTCCTCTTGAGAATAGGCAGTCCGGCTCTCTCGCCGCTCCCTTGCCGCCCGGAACAGGTCCATCACCGTGCGGTTGAAGGCGAACAGCAGGGCCAGGGCCGCCGCGACAATCAGCAGCACCAGGGCGCCCACCTTGCTGACGGCAAACTGGAAAGCCATTCCGATCAGCCCACTCACCGCGCCGCCGGAGGTCCCCTCTTGACCGGTGGTCCACAGTCGGCCCAGCAGCTCCCCGCCCCAGGCCAACTCCTCTCGGCACAGGAGCAGATGCAGAACCGATCCCGTCAGAACGGGGACGGACAGGGCACACACCAGGCGCAGGCGCACCGGCCTACCCCGGTGGAAGAACAGGATGTATGCCATGAGCAGCAGGATGGGCGGGACCAGGTAGTACCCGTACCCAAACAGGCCCTGGAGCAGTCCCCGGAACAAGTCGATGAAAGCAGCCTGCATACCGAAGTATCCGATGGCGCCGAAGAATGCCAGCAGCAGGCACACCACCCCGCCGATTTCTCGGTGGACAGGGTGTTTGGCGGGGGCAGATTTCACTTTCTTATCCTGAGCCCGCTTGCCTTGGCCGCTCCTTCCGCCACTGCTCTTCCTGCCCCCGCTCTGACTCGACGAACCGGAGCGGGAATTGCTTTTCTTCTGTGCAGAAGCCATGCTTTTCCTCCCGTTACAGGATCACGAAGGACGCCACCAGGGCGACGGCGCCCACGATCCAGCAGTAATACGCGAACCTTCCGAACTTGCCCTTGTCCGCCATCATCTTGACCAGCTGGATGGCGAAGTAGCCCACCACGCCGGCCACGATCATCCCAACGATGTACTTGGGCAGCAGGGACAGGTCCACCTCCACCTCGCCGGTGGCCACGTCAATCACCTTCAGCAGGGTGGCCCCCAACACCGCGGGCAGGGACAGCAGGAAGGAGTAGCGCACGGCGAACTTCCGGTCAAAGCCCAGCATCATCCCCGCGGAGATGGTAGTACCCGACCGGGACAGGCCGGGGATGGTGGCGATGCCCTGGGCCACCCCCACTAAGAGGGCGTCCTTCACAGTGGCGGT
>CAJLWS010000288.1 GCA_905210385.1 uncultured Eubacteriales bacterium
GGGCGGCGTTCCGGGCGATGGCGGCCAGCCAGGCGGCCAGGGATCCCCGGTTTGAATCGAACTGCTCGATGGACATCCAAGCCCGGTGGACGGCGTCGGCCAGGCACTCCTCCCGGTCCCGCTCATCCGGGAGGATGGGGGCGATGATGTAGCGCAGCAGGGGGGTATAAGCGGTCTGGAACTCCTCCAGCGCCCCCGCCGCCCGGCTGGCCATCCGGTTGGCCAGCCTCCGGTCCTCGTCCCAGCGGCTCATGGCGCCCCCTCCTCTCCTTCTGATCTCTCTACCCTATCATACACCAAAATGGGAGTCCATCCCACGAGAAATCTGAAAAATTTTCAGGGAAAATCACTGTGCCGCTTTAGCTCGGTAAAAAATTTTTCTTCCAAAGGGGTTGACAACGGCCTTTGACCTGCGTATAATACACCACAACAAGAGAACACGGCAAACCTGTGACGGAGAGAAGTAGCCGGTGCGGCAAACCTTCAGAGAGTCCCGGATGGTGGAATCGGGGCGGGGCGCGGCCGGGGAATGGACTCCGGAGGGCGGACCGAACGGGCAACCAAGTAGGGACCGACGGGTATCCCACCCGTTATCCACCGGGGCGCGTATGATGGTACGCGTAAGCGAGCGGACGTTTCCAACGTCAATTTGGGTGGTATCGCAGAGACAGCAGTCTTTGTCCCATGTGGGGCAAGGGCTTTTTTGTTTGTCCAAACCTCCTCCGGACCCCTGGCAAGGCCCGGCTCATCTGCCATCCAACATCAAAAAAACAGGAGGAATATCCCATGAAAAAGCGCACGATGACCAAGAAGTTCTTCGCCCTGACCGCCGCGGCCGCCCTGGCCCTGTCCCTGGCAGCCTGCTCCAACTCCGCCGCCCAGACGACAAACCAGTCCCAGTCCGGCGATGACATCACGTCTCAGGAGCCGGACGCCGACGATTCCAGCTCCGTCCAGCCCGCCGGGGATGCCGCCTACACTGTGGCCATCATCAAGCAAATGGATCACGCCTCCCTGGACGAGATCGCCGCCGCCATCGAGGCCCGGCTGGACGAGATCGCCGCGGAGAACGGGGTGACCATCACCTATACCACCACCTCCGGCCAGGGGGACCAGACCACCCTCATGCAGCTGGCCGATCAGGCCATCGCCGACGGGGTGGACGCCATCATCCCCATCGCCACCACCGCCGCCCAGGTGGCCGCCGTGTCCGCCGAGGATACTCAGACCCCGGTGGTGTACGCCGCCATCTCTGACCCGGCCACCGCCAGCCTGACCGGCATCGACTATGTCACCGGCACCAGCGATGCGCTGAACACCGCCTACATCCTGGACATGATGCTGGCCGCCGACCCGGAGGTGGAAAACGTGGGCCTGCTCTACTCCCTGTCCGAGCCCAACTCCGCCACCCCCATCGAGGAGGCCAAGGCCTACCTGGATGAGAAGGGCATCGCCTACACCGAGCAGACCGCCAACACCAACGATGAGGTGGTGGCTGCCGCCTCCGCCCTCATCGCCGCCGGGGTGGACGCCATCTTCACCCCCACCGACAACGTCATCATGGCCGCCGAGCTGGCCATCTATGAGGACCTGGCCAACGCCGGCATCCCCCATTACACCGGGGCGGACTCCTTTGTGCGCAACGGCGCTTTCGCCACCTGCGGCGTGAACTACACCGACCTGGGGGCTGAGACTGCCGACCTGGCCTATCAGGCCATCACCCAGGGCATGGGCGGCATGGAGGACTACTACCGGATGGACGGCGGTATCATCACCGTCAACACCGAGACCGCCGCCGCATTGAATATCGACTACTCCGTGTTTGAGAGCATGGGCGAGCTGGTGGAGGTCACCACCACGGAGGAATAGCTTCATCGGGAAAGAATGAGTCTTTCCCGATGAGTAGGCTACGGCCCGCTGCAGCGCACGCATTGTCCGCTTTATGGCGGACAATGCGCACGTTTGCGGTCCGAGAAGTGTTTTTATATGGGTACCCATCCAAAACGGTCTTCAGTTTTGGATGGGGGAGGAGCGGCAAGGGAGTGCAGGGCAGAATGCCCGCCCCGGGCGTTTTGCCCGGAACGGACTTTGCCGTGACGATATGCCGCGGCAAAAACGGATTTGAGTTTATTTGCGGCGTGCGCGCCGCAAACTCTTCGAGGCTTTTGTGCAGGCGTATTTTCCTGCTTTGCGTGAAAAAGGAGCGGATCATCATGCTGATTATCACCCAGACGGCCCTGGAGCTGGGCTTCCTGTATGCCCTGGTGGCCATGGCCCTGTTTCTGAGCTACCGCATCCTGGACATCGCCGATCTGACCACCGACGGCTGCTTTGTGCTGGGGGCGGCGG
>CAJLWS010000289.1 GCA_905210385.1 uncultured Eubacteriales bacterium
CCCCGCCAGCAAGGCCGGATGCCTACAGGCCCGCACCAAGGCGCTGCCCTGGGGCGTCAGTTCAGCCACCCGCTCCGCCAGCCCCTCGTTCTGTTCCCAAATTCCGATCTGCCACATATGCTCCGCCCCCTCGATACCCAATAGTCTGGCATCTCCTGGGGTAGTTTATGCACCGACGGTACGCCGCGCTTCCACCTCGTGAAACGCAAGCGCCCGGGCGGCACCCGGGCGCTACGTACTTATCCTTCCTTCTTCCCGTCCTGCCGGCGTTTCTCCTTCCGGTGGCAGTAAATGACATAGTTGACCACATTGCCCATCACCACCACGTTGCCGCACAGGTACAGCCAGACCAGCAGAATGATCACCGAGGTCAGCGAGCCGTACACCAGGGAATACCGGGCAGAGTTGCCCATAATCTCGGAGAAGATCATGGAGGCCACGGTCAGGGCAATGGCCGCCGCCACGGCCCCGGGAACCACCGGCGGCCGGGGTTTCTCCCAGGGGGCGGTGAAACGGTAGAGCAGCAGGATGAACAGGAACACCATGGCGATGAGCAGCACATATTTCACCCACTGCCAGGGTCCCAGCCGCTCCACCAGGTCTTCCAGCCGGAGCACCTGGCCCAGCAGGTGGAGGAACCAGTTCCCCGTGACCACCACCGCCAGGGAGAGGTACACCGTGACCAGCAAAAGCAAGGAGAACAGGACGCTGGCCCCGATCTGCCGCAGACCCAGGAAAGTGGCCCTCCCATAGATCTCGTGCATGATGTTCATCAACCCCCGCATGGCAGCGGAGGCGAATAGGACGGCAAGGAAGATCCCCGTGATGAACATGGCCACCGACTGGTTCCCATTGAGATAGTTCAGGTAATCCCGAAAGATGGCAATCACACTGTCCGGGAGAAGGTAGTTGGCCTCTTCCAGCATGGTCGCCAGGTCCAGGTTGAGCTGCTTGAGGAAGGCGGACAGGCAGATCAGAATGGGGAAAAAGGTCAGAGTGAGGAAATAGGCCAGCTCGGCCGCAGCCCGGCTGACCCGCTTGCTGAAGTAGAGCCCTACCAGCTCGGTGACGAACCCCACCGCCGGGATCTTCCGAGCCCGGTCCCACGCACGCTTCATCCCCGTCTCCCCCTCTCTTCCCATTTGGATCCCTTGGCCCCAGTATAGCAGAGCCTATCAAAAAGGACAACCGGGAGTTTTGTCGAGCTCTGGCTTTCCCTCCCACCGGCACGCCTCACTCCACCAGCATGGTCAGCTCCTCCACCGTCAGCTCCGGATTGAGGGCCAGGCTCACCCCGTAGCCGATGACCCGGGCCAGGTCCGCCACCCGGCTGTCTACCTCCCGGGGGGTGACGAACAGCTCCGCTCCGGGCAGTTCTATAGCGTCCTCTCCACCCAGCAGGTCCATCACCAGGGTGGATGCCTCCACCACTGTGGGCACCCCCACCGCCAGCACGGGAACCCCCAGGGTCTCCCGGCTCAGGGCCATGCGGTGGTTGCCCACCCCGGATCCGGGCACGATACCCGTGTCCGACAGCTGCACCGTCCGGCACAGCCGCTCCACCGACCGGGATGCCAGCGCATCAACTGCGATGACACAGGCGGGCTTCAGCCGCCCCACCACCGCCTGGATCAGCTGCCCGCTCTCCATCCCCGTGGTGGCCAGCACCCCCGCCGCCAGGGCGGCCACCGGCCGCAGGTGGCCGAATATCTCCAGCCGCTCTACCAGATGCCGGGTCACTAGGGTATGCTCCACCGCCAGCGGGCCCACCAGGTCAGGCGTAATGGCCCGGTTCCCCAATCCCACCACCAGGGCCTCCCCTGCCGAGGGCAGCATGGGCTCCAGCAGGCCTGCCACCGCCCGCACCGCCCGGGCAAAGGAGTCCTCCTCCCGTCGCAGCAGGCCGTTCAGCTCCAAGGTGATATACCGTCCCCGGGGCTTGCCCAATTCCTTCGCCCCCTGTTCGTCCAGAACATCCACCACATGGGTCTCATAGCCCTCAACCCGGTTCCGCTCCGAGCGCACCCCCCTTAGCCGCCGCCCCGCTCCCGCCTGTTCCCGCCACAGGGCATGGGCCTCCATAGCCAAGTCGGTCCGTCGCTGCGCCATGTCTCTCCACTCCCTTCCCCAAGATGTTGTGGAATTTTTCAGATCCGGTTCTATCTTTTGCGGGATAAAATTTTCTATGCGGAAAAAGAAAAATTAGGGTTGCATTTTCCCATTTTTAATGTTAGAATACATATCTGCTATGGAAAAACCATACCGGAATAATTTAAATCATCGGAGGAGGTGTTTGGTTTGCCGAATATCAAGTCTGCCAAAAAGCGTGTCCTGGTGAACGCCG
>CAJLWS010000290.1 GCA_905210385.1 uncultured Eubacteriales bacterium
CCGCACACCAGGATCAGGTGGTCATACTCCCGGGCCAACCGTTTGGCGGCCTCCTGGTCAAAGGTCCTGCCGCAAGGGGAGAGATAGATGGTGCGGCCCTTTCCATGGGTTCTGGTGATGTGATCCCAGCACTGGTAGAGGGGGTCGGCCTGGAGCACCGCCCCGTGCCCTCCGCCGTAGGGATAGTCGTCTACCTGCTTCTGCTTGTTCCGGGTGTAGTCCCGGATCTGGTGGGTGTCGATGCGCAGGATGTCCCGCTCCTGGGCCCGACCCAGGATGGACTCGGAGAGCACGTCCCCCACCGTGTCGGGAAACAGGGTCATGATGTCGATGCGGTACATGCCGTCACATCCCTTCGATGAGGCGTACCTTGATGTAGCCCCCGGCCACGTTGGTCTCCAGGATGAACTGGGGGACGGCGGGGATCATGAGCTCCCGGTCGCCCTTCACCACGTACACCTGCTGCCGGGAAGGGGAGAGGACTTCATTCAGAATGCCCAGCTCCTGTCCCTCCTCGTCCACCACCCGCAGCCCGATGAGGTCGGCCAGGAAGAAGGTGCCCTCCGGCAGGCGCAGGTCGTCCCGGTTGAGCCAGACCACCTTGTTCTTGAGCAGCATGGCCTGGTCCACGTCGGACACCCCCTCCAGCAGGGCGATGACGTTGCCCTTGTGTACCCGGGCGGAGCGCAGGGCGACGGGGGCCCCGTCGATATACAGGGCGGGCAGGGCGCAGAGCACCTCCGGGCTGTCCGCCCAGGGCTGGATCTTGACCTCCCCCCGGATGCCGTGGGTATTGACGATTTTGCCGCACTCCAATAGCTGATTGGCCATAGAAACGCCTCCAGTGCCCGGGAGAAATCCGGGTGTGGTGTATAGTCGTAGAGCGAGGGCGGTCAAGCCCTCGCTCTGGTTTGGTCAGTCTACGATATCGACTGAGATCTTTTTACCATGACGCTGGGCCACCGAGCGCATCAGCGCCCGGATCTCCCTGGCGATGCGGCCCTGGCGGCCGATCACCTTGCCCATGTCCTCCGGGGCCACCCGGAGCTCCAGTACGGTCTCTCCGGCCAGCTCCGTCTCGGTGACAGATACCGCTTCCGGATGCTCCACCAGGCTCTGGGCGATATAAGTGAGCAATTCCTTCATGACAGCCTCCATTTCCGGACGCTTACAGGCCGGCCTTCTTCAGCAGGTCGCGCACGGTCTCCGTGGGCTGGGCGCCGGTCTTGATCCAGGCCTGGGCGCGCTCCACATCGATGTGGATGGCAGCGGGATCCTGACGGGGATCATAGGTGCCAATCTCCTCGATGAAGCGGCCATCCCGGGGATAGCGGGAGTCGGCGACCACCACGCGGTAGAAGGGAGCCTTCTTCGCGCCCATACGGCGCAGTCTGATTTTCACCATTCTATATTCACCTCCAAAGTAATCACAGATTCTATATGGTAAATGTCCTCATGGGCCATAGCCCGGAACATGGACCAACGATCAGAAAGGTAACCCCATCCCCTTGAACCGGCTGAGCAGCCCCTTGGACTTTTTGGGGTTGGAGAACTGCCGGGTGAGCTGCTGGATGGACTCAAACTGCTTGAGCAGCCGGTTGACGTCCACCACCTGGGTGCCCGAGCCGGCGGCGATGCGCTTCTTTCGACTGGAGTTGAGCACCGAGGGGTTCTCCCGCTCGTAGGGGGTCATGGACTGGATGATGGCCTCGGTGCGGGCCAGGCCCTTCTCGTCCACCGTGAGGTCCATTTTTTTGCCCCCCATACCGGGGATCATGGAGGCGATGTCCTGCAGGTCCCCCATATTTTTCAGCTGGGTGAGCTGGTCGTAGAAATCGGACAGGGTGAACTTGTTCTTCCGCATCCGCTCCAGCTGCTCGGCGGCCTTTTTGGCGTCCAGGTTCTGCTCCGCCTTCTCAATGAGGGAGAGCACGTCGCCCATGCCCAGAATGCGGCTGGCCATCCGGTCGGGATGGAACACCTCAATGTTGTCCAGTTTTTCGCCGGTGCCGGCGAACTGGATGGGCTTGCCGGTGACCGCCCGGATGGACAGGGCGGCGCCGCCCCGGGCGTCACCGTCCAGCTTGGTGAGCATGACCCCATCGATGTCCAGCGCGTCGTCGAAGGCCTTGGCGGCGGTGACGGCGTCCTGGCCGATCATGGCGTCCACCACCAGCAGGATCTCGGTGGGGTTGACGGCAGCCTTGATGGTCCGCAGCTCGTCCATGAGCTGATCGTCCACGTGGAGCCGGCCGGCGGTGTCCAGGAACACCATGTCGTTGCCGTGCTGCCTGGCGTGCTCGATGGCGGCTCTGGCGATGTCCACCGGGTCGGGC
>CAJLWS010000291.1 GCA_905210385.1 uncultured Eubacteriales bacterium
AGTTGGCTTTCTCCGAACGAATTCACTGTCCAATATGTTTGACAAACCTACAAAGATAGTGTCAAGTTATTGTAGGAGAAAATAGCGCGTGACGAAGCGAATGGGCGAAGAACCCGGGGAAGTGGAGCCACTTTGACAATTTTGCCCGGCGAAGGGCTCAGACCCGACGGCTACGCTCCTCCAGAGCGCGGATTTGCCGACGCACTACATCCGCCGTTTCCCCAGTGGTAGTGTCCCAATCCTGGGCCAATACCTCCAGCTCTTCCTCCAAGGCGGCGATGGCTCCGGGGATGTCTTCAGTGATCTGGCAGATCTGGGCGATGCACTCCAGGGCGTCTACGAACCGAGGCGGCTTTTGCAGCGCTAGCCCCTTTCGGTAGTACTCCTTGGCCTTTTCCCACTGGCAGGAGCGGGCCATGGCGTCCCCCATCTGAAGCCATACGCACCACTCATCTGGGAAGTTTCGGCACATCTGCCCCCACACCTCCATGGCTTGGTCCCGTTGTCCGGAGTACCACAGCAGCAGCCCCTGGTACAAGGGCGTTCGGAAGGTGTGGTCCACTTGGGCGAGTTGTTTTACATACCGCTCCGCCTCGTCAAATCGGCCGTCGTCCATCAGCTGGTCCAACAACCACATATAGCCGTGCCAGTTGTCCGGGTTCCGCTTCAGGAAGTCTTGGTACCAGGCGATGAGCTCTTGGTGGTTGGAGGTGTTCCAGTCGGGGAGACGGCCGTCCATGGCCTGCACCAGTTCGCTATGGGCCTCTTTTAGCCATCCGTTCCGTTCCAGGGCCATTTTGGCGTAGCTGGCAGCTGATGTCCTGTGTTCTCGGGCCAGGTGATTATGCAGGTCGGCTAGAAGTTCATAGGGGCGGCCGTTTTCTGGTTCCCGTCGGGCTTTTTCCAGCAGGAAGGTCTCCTCCTGTTCCACAACGCTACGGTTAAGTATACGCTCGTCCCACAGCATGTTCTGGATGCGCTCTATCCGGGTGTCATCGCTTAGAGCGAACAGCTCGTCAATGGTGACGCCGAAATAGGCGGACAGCATGGGCAACATTTGAATATCAGGGACGGTGACGTTCCGCTCCCATTTGCTCACTGCCTGGGGAGTGACACCGAGTTGCTCTGCCAGCGTCTCCTGAGTGACACCACGCGCGGTACGCAAGGCCTTGATCTGAGTTCCAAGTTCCATGGTATTTCCTCACTTTGCTCCATTTTCCCGGCCAGGTAAGACAAGTATACACCGATGGCGCGCACGTTTCCAGAGCCTTGCAGGACAGCGCACTCAAACACCGGTTTGGACCGATCAGCACGGGTTCTCAGAGGAATGACAGAAATTCCGGTTGACAACGGACAATTTCTCACATATAATATGACTGTTAACGCCATACTCATGGCCCTTAAGCATCCTGGATGAAACCGGATGTCTCGGAGGGAGGGAAATATAGATGTCTGAAATTCATGTCCGCGAGGGCGAATCTCTGGAGAACGCGTTGAAGCGATTCAAGCGCAGCTGCGCGAAGTCCGGCGTGCTGGCCGAGGTGCGCAAGCGGGAGTATTATGACAGCCCCAGCGTCAAGCGCCGCAAGAAGAGCGAGGCTGCCCGGAAGAACCGTAAGAAATACTATTGATGAAAGAGCAGCGCTCCGCGAGGCGGGGCGCTGCTTTCGTCTGCCTGGATGTGCTTCGAATCTCCCTGGGGCTGATCGAAGGCACAGGCGCTGCCTGGAGCATGAAAGGCTAAGCGGGTCAGGAGAATGTAAGGATCTCCTCAAGGCAGTCCTCCACCTCGGGGCCGGGGAGCAGAGCGGCGGCCAAACCCAGCCGCCGGGCTACGCTCAGTTTTTCCCGGATGGAACGGGGAGTGTCGAAGAGGACCAAATGGGTCTGGCCGCCCGGCGCCATGTAGGTGTAATAGTGGGCGCACAGTCCCCGGTCGAAGAATACAGCTGGTTCCAGCCGGTGGAGCTGTTCATCCAGAGCGGCAGAGGACAGAGGCTCACCCCGGCCAGATGCGGGCAGGAGGAAATCCTCCCGCACCCACTCCACTGCTAGGGCCAGCCGCTCCGGGGGGTAATGGGTTAAAGCGGTGCGCAGCCGCCTTTCCAGGGTGCCGGAGGTGAGGGCGGAGGGAATGAGGATCCGGGAGGTGCCGGCATGTGGGGCATAGGCTTCCGGGACGTAGAGCTTCCAGCCCTGCACGGCGCAGTTGCGGGAGAGAATGTCCATCATCCGGGGCAGGCATCCGGTAGGAGGCCCCTCAAAGTCGCACACGATACCCTGAAAGCCTCTGCGCCGGCACTCCCCTAGGATCTG
>CAJLWS010000292.1 GCA_905210385.1 uncultured Eubacteriales bacterium
GGTACTTTCTCTGGTGCAAGAGAAAGTACCCCGCCTGTCGGGGCGGGACCCGACAAGCCAGAGGGCTTGCCGGAACCCTCCGGCAAAAAGGTACCCAGTTCGGAAAGCCCCCGCAAATTCCCCTTGCTTTTCCCCCGGAAAGAGGGTAAAATAAAACGACAACTGAATACAGTTGCGAGAAATGCAGTAGAAAGGAAGAAGCAAAATGCCCAGCAAATTCAAACGGGCCCTTTTGCTGCTTGCCGTCGCGGCTATGCTGCCGGCTTCACTGTACGGATGTACAGGAGGTACGGATCCCAGCCAGAGTCCCACGGCATCTGCACAATCGGGCGAGTCATCCGACCACGGAAACTCAGTCACGGTAGGTATCGCACAGGATTTGGACAGCCTCGACCCCCACAAGGCGGTAGCCGCAGGGAGCAGCGAGGTGCTGTTCAACATCTTCGAGGGGCTGGTGAAGGCCAGTTCGGACGGCGGAGTGAGAGAAGCCGTCGCCAGTGACTATACGGTTTCTGAGGACGGATTGACGTACACGTTCACCCTGCGGGAGGGCGTCACGTTCCACAACGGGGAGCCGGTCACCATCGAGGATGTGGTCTATTCCCTGGAACGCTGCGCCGGATCGGAGAACAACGGAACCCCTCTGATCACGGCGTTTTCTAATGTCGCCAGTATCGAAGCTCCGGACGACAGCCATGTGGTCATCACCCTGGCCGAGCCCAGCCTGGAGTTCATCTACTCCCTAACCGCCGCCATCATCCCCGCCGGTTCCGGGGACGGCATCGCACAGAACCCCATCGGGACCGGCCCTTTCCAATACGTGTCTTACACCCCTCAGGACAGCCTGGTCATGGAGCGGAATGAGGAGTACTGGGGCGACGGGGCCTATCTGGACCAGGTGACCTTCCGTATCATCACCAACAGCGACACCCTGGTGATGAGCCTGCAGAGCGGTTCCCTGGACATGGCCATCCACGTGCCCAACACCCAGGCCAGCCAGGTGGAGGGCCAGTTCACCGTGGTGGAGGACACCATGAAGCTGGTCCAGGCTCTGTACCTGAACAACGACGTGGCCCCCTTTGACGACGTGCGAGTGCGCCAGGCCCTGTGCTACGCCATTGATGTGGGGCAGATCATCGACTTTGTGTGTGATGGGGCCGGGGTGCAGGTGGGCAGCAGTATGTACCCCGCCTTCAGCAAGTACTATATGGAGGAGCTCAACGACGCCTATCCCACCGATGCGGACCGGGCCAGGCAGCTGCTGGCCGACGCGGGCTACCCCGATGGGTTCACCATGGACATCACCGTGCCCAGCAATTACACCCAGCACGTACAGACCGCCGAGGTCATCGCCGAGCAGCTCAAGGCGGTGGGTATTACCGCCAATATCGTCCCGGTGGAGTGGGAGACCTGGGTGTCCCAGGTGTACCAGGGCCGGGACTACCAGTCCACCGTGTGCGGCGTGGCGGCCAGCGACATGACCGCCCGGGAGATGGTCATCCGGTACGTCTCCGACTACCAGAACAACTTCATCAACTTCAATGATGAGGAATATGATCAGGTGGTTACCCAGGCCATCACCGCCCTGGACGAGGGGGAGCAGGAGGAGCTGTACAAGCGGGCGCTGACCATCCTCAGCGAGCAGGCCGCCAGCGTGTGGCTCCAGGACCTGTGCGACCTGACGGTCATGTCCCCGAAGCTGACCGGGCTGGAGCTGTACCGCACCTATGTGCTGGATATGAGCACCATCCGCTACGCGGAGTAAGAAGATTCGGGTTTCGCCCCGAGGAGCGCTTGGGGGTTTCGCCCTCAAACCCCCGGGACGCTCCGCTGGGGTTACTTTTCTCACGCAAGAAAAGTAACCAAAAGTGCGCCCGAAGGGGGGCGGCCCCCCCTTGGGTATCCCCCCTCAGAGTCGGGGTGCCAGCACAGCTTTTCGGCGTTCTGACACGACGCTGCGCCGGTTCCCCCGGCGGCCCCCGGCCTTGTGCCGACTGGCTTTCGGTAATCTGGCTAACCCAGGCGGGCGCCTGGACGAGAAATAAAACGGGCTGCGCTGTTCTAACGAAGGACGAAACCCTGACAAGCGATTTTCCTTGTCGGCCTTGCCACCCAGTTGTTCCACCAATTTTTGGTTTTAGACTTGGGCAGGCGCCCTATGGGATACGCAAGTCTGCCGATTTCGTGGCACCAGGGCATAGCCCGCCGAGGGAACTGCCCAGGTGTCGACTCTGCCGCCGGAAAGAGGAGTTTGCACCTCGACTGATGCCCCGCGAACTTTATGGGGGGT
>CAJLWS010000293.1 GCA_905210385.1 uncultured Eubacteriales bacterium
CCTCTATGGCCTATCCCGGCAAAACACTTGTACGGCGCATCCGCGCCGCCCCGCGCTGCGGGGCCCCACCGTGGACGTGCCGGAAATCGTCAGTTTCTCTCCAACCGTTTCCGAGTCAGATACCCCTCCAAAATCAGGGTGGCGGCTACGGCGTCCACGGTTTTCCTGTGGTCCTTCATCCGCTTGCCCCCGGCGTGGAGGATCTGGTGGGCCTCGATGGTGGTGCGCCGCTCGTCCCACAAATGGACCTCCATCCCGGTCTTTTCCTCCAGTCGGGCGGCAAAGGTTCGGCACAACTCGGCCCGAGGACCCTCTGTGCCGTCCATATTTCGGGGAAAACCCATGACCAGCTCATCCACACCGTGCCCTCTTATCAGCCCGTCCAGCTCCTCCAATACCCTCTCCTCCTGTCGGCTGTGGATCACTGTGGTGAAACCGGCCAGCATCCCGGTGGCGTCGGAAATAGCCACCCCAGTCCGGGCATCCCCATAGTCCACCGCCATCACTCTCATCTGTCACGCCCCCTTCCGCGTTCCTTCACACATTATAAAAGATGAAATTGTGGTTGACAAGTCCCTTGCAGTGTGATAGGATAATTGCACCTGTGAGCAGGGCTTTCTTTTTGTGCGCATTTTTACGGGATGAGCGCAAAAACCCTCTCCCCCGTTTTGTGGTCACAGGGAGGCAAAAGCCGGTCCCCCGTAGTGTTTTCAGGGCGCGTGACGCCCTTTTGAAGCGCTGGAACCGGTATGGGCCGGTCCGGCGTTTTTCGTTGGCCGGTGAAATTCAAAAGGAGGTGCCGAATATGGCGAAAGCCGGTAACCGTGTGAAGATCACGCTGCGTTGTTCCGAGTGCAAGCAGCGCAACTACAACACCAACAAAAACAAGCGCAACACCACCGAGCGTTTGGAGCTCAACAAGTACTGTCCCTTCTGCAGAAAGCACACTCTGCACGTGGAAACCAAGTAATGAGCCTCTGCTCAAGGAAAGAAGGGTAAATCCGAATGTCTGAACTGGAAAAGCGAACTGAGTCCCAGGGTTCGGAGTCCGTAAGCTCCAAGAAGTCCCAGGACAAGGCGAAAACCCCCGCCAAGAAAAAGGATAAGAAGCCCAACCGCATCGCCCGCTGGGTTAAGGACCTGCGGGGTGAGCTGAGGAAGGTCACCTGGCCCACCGGTAAGGACACCATGAAGAACGTGGGCACGGTCATCCTGTGCGTTTTGATCGTGGGCGTGTTTATTTGGGTCTTTGACTTCCTAGCCCGCCAGGTAGTCGAGGCGCTGCTCAACCTCTTCGGTTAAGAGGTCCCCGCCATGGCTGACGAACTGAAGTGGTATGTGGCCCACACATACTCGGGCTACGAGAATACCGTGGCCGCCTCCATTGAGCGGGCTGTGGAAAACCGCAATATGCATGACCTGATCACTGAGGTAACCATCCCTCTGGAGACAGTCACCGAGATTACGGACAATGGCCCCAAAACCGTGGAGCGCAAAGTTTTCCCCGGCTATGTGCTGGTGAAAATGGTCATGACCGACGACACCTGGCATCTGGTGCGTAACATCCGGGGCGTTACCGGCTTTGTGGGCGCCGCCAACAAGGCCATTCCTCTCACCGACGATGAGATCGCCGCCCTGGGCGTGGAGAAGCACGAGGTGGTGGTGTCCTATGACGTGGGCGACAGCGTCAAGATCACCGACGGTGCTCTGGAATCCTTCATCGGCACCGTGGAAGAAGTGGACAAGGACCGTGGCAAGGTCCGCGTAACTGTGTCCATGTTCGGCCGGGAGACCCCCGTCGAGCTGGAGCTGGATCAGGTAGAACCCATTAGCTAACATCCAACATTTCATTTTTCGTGCCCTTTTCTGCCCCGTGGGGCGGAGGGGCATCCGGGGAACTGGTTTCCCTGGAAGGCGCGTTCTGGGCGGATCCCATCGTTTCCGCAGAAGTGATTCGCGTCTGAGTGGGAGGAGCTCTGAACGGCTCCGCCACCACCACATTTCATGTAGGAGGTGCTGTTTCAAATGGCACAGAAAGTTACTGGATACGTTAAATTGCAGATTCCCGCCGGCCAGGCAACTCCCGCCCCCCCTGTGGGTCCCGCCCTGGGCCAGCACGGCGTGAACATCGCCGCCTTTACCAAGGAGTTCAATGAGCGCACCAAGAAGGACATGGGGCTGATCATCCCTGTGGTCATCACGGTTTACGCCGACCGCTCCTTCACCTTCGTCACCAAGACTCCTCCTGCCGCCCTGCTCATCAAGAAGGCCTGCGGCATCGAGTC
>CAJLWS010000294.1 GCA_905210385.1 uncultured Eubacteriales bacterium
CGGCCAGCAGCGCGCAGAAACGCCGGTACAGCTTCATGGAGATCCTCCCCTTGTCCATCTCGTTTTTCTGCTCCCCATTTTGACACAAAGTGGAGGAAATCGCAAGCCCTATCCCCAGAAAAGCCCCGCCGGGCTTTCATCCGGCGGGGCTCAGGCCATCAGACAAGGCAAGCCTTTTCCGACAAAGGGGACACAGCCAAAAACAAATTACTTATTTTTGCGGCGCGCCGCAAAATAAAATTCTTGCGATACGCTGCAAACTTCGCAAGGCTTTTTCAACAAGCGGAAGCCACACTGAGGGAGATCAGTCCTGGTGGATGTGGACGTGGTTGTTGATGTGGTTGGCGCAGTAGCAATAGTAGCCGTCGCACTTGGAGCAGTAGCGAAACTCCATGTCCGGGTCGTCCAGGTCGGTGATGCCGCACACCGCGCACTTGTGGCGGTAGCCGGCCTGGGCCGCTTTGGCCTGCTGCTTCTGGGCCTTCTTGAAGTTTACCACCTTGGGGTTGTGCCGGGCCCGGGCCAGCCCCAGCTTGGCCGACCAGAAGGGCCAGGTGAAGAGAAAATAGTTAACAAAACTAGCCAAAGGAACCAATGCGTTGATCCAGGCGCCGGCCATGCTGAAGCGAATCACATCCACTAAGATGAGCGCCACATCAATGAGGGCCATCCACTTCATCTTGATGGGCACCACGAAGAACAGCAGCACCTGCATCTCCCCGTACAGGGTGGCGATCACCAGAAAGATAGACAGGTTGATATAGTAGATGCTGGCGTATCCCAGGATCAGGGCAGACAGGATGGACAGCACCACGCCGGACAGGTAGAACAGGGTGAACTTGGCCGTCCCCCACTCCCGCTCCAGCATCCGGCCGATCCAGTAGTAGAAGTAGCAGCTGAGCAGCAGGTAAAAGGGATTGCTGCCGCTGCTCGGGATAAAGATGAAGGTCACCAGCCGCCACACCTGCCCCTGGAGCAGGGGCACCCGATATAGGGGCAGCCAGTAGGCGCTGAGCAGTCCTCTGAAGAACAGATCCAAGAAAAAAACTACCACCTGGCCAATGACGATGTAGAGCATGAGATTGGGAATGCCAAACCTGGGATGCTTGGCACAGAACCGGTCCAAGAAACCGTAGCTGTTGTTTCGGTAGATCACCGGGAACTTCCTCCTTGCCGCCTGACTGAATTCTTCCGTATTTTACCGCAGATCAGAGCTCAAGTTGTCAACAAACTGTAAATCATACCCGGTATAGGCTGACAATATGGCAGAGAATGTCAACCACCCGGTCCATATCCTCCGCTGCCACGCACTCCAGGGGCCCGTGGAAGTTGTATCCACCGGTCCCCAGGTTGGGGCAGGGCAGGCCCATGTAGGACAGCCGGGCCCCGTCGGTGCCGCCCCGGATGGGCTCCACCGTGGGGGTCACCCCCGCCAGCTGGGCCGCCTTCTTGGCGTTGTCAATCAAGTGCATGCAGCCGTCCAGCTTCTCCTTCATGTTGTAATAGCTGTCCCGGATGGCCAGCTCCACCTTTGCCGTGGGGTGGCCAGCCTGGACCTGGGCGGCGGTGCGCCGGAGCAGCTCCTTCTTCTCCTCAAATCTGGCCCGGTCGTGGTCCCGGATGATGTAGTCCATCCGGCAGAAGGCGGTGTCCCCCTCCAGCCGGTCCAGGTGGAAGAAGCCCTCATATCCCTCGGTCCTGGCGGGGATGGCCTCCGGGGGCAGCAGCGCGTTGAGCTCCTGGGCGATGAGGATGGCGTTCTCCATGATCCCCTTGGCGGAGCCGGGGTGGACGGACACGCCGGTGATGTCCACCCGGGCGGCAGCGGCGTTGAAGTTCTCGTCCTCGATGGAACCCGCCGCCCCTCCATCCACGGTGTAGGCATACTTGGCCCCAAAGGCGGCCACATCGAAGTGGTCGGGACCCTCCCCGATCTCCTCGTCGGGGGTGAAGGCCACGCAGATGCGCCCGTGGGGCACCCCCTCCCGGATGAGCCGCTCGCACAGGGTCATGATCTCGGCGATGCCCGCCTTGTCATCCGCCCCCAGCAGGGTGGAGCCGTCGGCGGTGATCACCGTCTTGCCCTTCAGCCCCGCCAGGAAGGGGAAGTCGGCCGCCCGGATCACCCGGCCCTCCTTGGGCAGGACGATGTCTCCGCCGTCATAGTCGGCGTGGAGGATGGGCTGGACGTTCTCCCCGGAGAAGGCGGGGGCGGTGTCCATGTGGGCCAGGAAGCCCAGGGCGGGGGCGTCCTCCTGCCCCAGGGTGGCGGGCCG
>CAJLWS010000295.1 GCA_905210385.1 uncultured Eubacteriales bacterium
TAATTCCAATGCCATGATGCAATCCCTGATCCGCAGCAGCTCCAACCAGTATCTGATCCTGGATCTGGAAGGCCTTTTGTCCACCACCGACCAGGACAGCGAACTCTACGCCCTCAACCAGGGGGAGGCGGTGGCCCTCTCTTCCTCCACCCGGGAGGTCCTGGAGGAGGCTCTAGCTCTGTGCCAAGATACTGGAGGGGCCTTGGACATCACCATCTACCCGGTAGTCCGGGCCTGGGGCTTCACCACCGGGCAGTACCAGGTACCCGACGACGACGCCCTCTCCGCCCTACTGGAGCGGGTGGACTATGCCCAGGTCCAGCTCACCGGGGACACCCTCACCCTGCCCGAGGGGGTTCAGATCGACCTGGGGGCGGTGGCCAAGGGGTATACCGGCGACCGGCTTATGGAGCTGTTCCGGCAGGCCGGGGCCGCCAGCGCCTATGTCAACCTGGGGGGCAATGTCCAGGTCCTGGGCTCCAGTCCGGACGGTGATCCCTGGCGCATCGGCATCCGAGACCCAGAGGGGGAGGACTACGCGGCTGTGGTGGAGGTAACCGACCAGGCGGTGGTCACCTCCGGGGCCTACGAGCGGTACTTTGAGCAGGATGGGGTGCGCTACGGCCACATTATCGACCCGTCCACTGGTTATCCAGCCGACAGCGGCCTGGCCTCTGTTACCATCGTGTCCCCCTCGGGCACCCTGGCTGACGCGCTGTCCACCGCTCTGTTTGTCATGGGGCCGGACCGGGCTGCGGAGTATTGGCGCGGCCGGGACGACTTCGACTTCATCCTCATCGGGAAGGACGGCTCCATCACCATTTCCGAGGGGATCGAGGACAGCTTCTCCTTCTCCGGCGAGCAGGGGAGTGTCGCCTTTGAGGTGGTGCGCCGGTGAGGAGCACAAGATTCTGGGTGGTCCTGGTGGGCATCCTGCTGGCCGTCTGCCTGGCCGCCTCCCTGTGGGTCCTGGGCGGTACGACCGGTTCCACCACCGCCTATGTCTACCAGGGGGGGCAGCTGCTGCGCGCCATCGACCTGTCCCAGGTGGATGAGCCCTACTCCTTCCCCGTGGAGGGCCCCGCGGGAACGAACACCATCCAGGTGGAGCCCGGGCGGATCCGCGTATCCCATGCAGATTGTCCGGATCAGGTATGCGTCCACCAGGGGTGGATCTCCAACGGCGTGGTCCCCATCGTCTGCCTGCCCAATGAGCTGGTTATCCAGATCCAGACAGACGCGGCTGAAAATGACCTTGATGGGGTGTCAGGATGAAACACAGTTCTCTTCGCCAGCTGACCTATATGGCGGTGCTCACCGCCGTGGCTCTGACCATTTTTGTCATTGAGGCCCAGCTGCCCCCGCTGGCCCCCATCCCCGGCATCAAGCTGGGGTTGGCCAACATCGTAACGGTATACGCCGTCTTCGCCCTGGGCCCCGGAAAGGCCGCCCTCATCCTCCTGGCCCGTATCCTGCTGGGCAGCCTGTTCGCCGGAGGGCTGACCATCCTCTACTCCCTGGCCGGCGGTCTGTGCTGCTATCTGGTCATGCTCCTTCTCTGCAGGCTGGTCACGGAAAAGCAGATCTGGGTTTGCTCTGTGTTGGGGGCCATGGCCCACAATGCCGGACAGATTGCCGCTGCCGTTCTCATCACCCGAACCCCCTCCATTGTCGCCTATCTTCCCATCCTGCTGGTATCCGGAATCCTCACAGGATTGTTTACCGGCCTGTGTGCCCAGTTTCTTCTCGCCCGTCTTTCCAAAGACGGGCCGCCCCATCCTTTCCCCTAGCTCTCTTCAACCCCGGCTGCGGCCGGGGTTTTCTTTTTCGTTTCCGCTCTCCCCAACCGCTCGCCACGGAGCAAGCAGTCCCCCGTGACCTAACAAGGTACATCCACATAGAATGGCTGGGGTGGGATCACACGGCTGTCCCATCCCACGCGGAGCGGCTGCGTGTGCCTTTCCGCTTCAAGCCATCAACAGGAGGAAGTAGCATGGGCATCACAAGCTCCAATAAGCAAATCAGTGTGGATCAGATTGACTGCGGCGGGACTTTGAAGGTCACCCTGGCCCTGTCGGCCGCGCCGGACATCTCCACCAATCCCACCGACATCGTACTGGTGCTGGACCGTTCGGGCAGCATGGCAGGCCAACCCCTGGCTGACCTGAAGGTGGGAGCAAAAACCTTCATTGAGATCATCGAGGAGGCCACCGACGGCACAGCGGACGGTATCATTGGCTCGGGCAGCCGCATCGGTATCGTCAGCTTC
>CAJLWS010000296.1 GCA_905210385.1 uncultured Eubacteriales bacterium
CTGGGCGGCCAGGGCGGCGTTCACCTTTCCCACCCCGGAGATGCACACCAGCAAATCCTCCCTGACCCGGCGCAGGGTGAGTCCTGCCCGGTTTTCCACTGCCATACCACCGGCGAAGGAGGGCGGGACCTCCTTACTCATAGCGAAGAGAAGAGCTCGCATGGCAGCCAGTCAATGCCGGGGGGCCAGCAGGCTGGCCCGCACGTCCCACAGTTTCTGGGACAGATCCACGTAGTAGTTGTGGGGGTTTTCAAACCGCTTGACCTCGTCCCACAGGCTGTCTACCTGCCGTACGCAGTAGGCCCGGATCTCGTCGATGGACGGCTTTTCATATACCAGCTGTCCTCCCTGGAAGATGGGCACCAGCAGGGGGACGGCGGTGAAGTCGGTCACCGTCTTGCGCTTCCAGGTGGCCTCCGGATCGAACAGTTCCAGCGGTTGGGTGAAATCAGGCTGTTCCTCATATAGGCACAGGTAGTCGGCCATGGCCTTGCCGGTGGCGTTCTCGAACAGACGGTAGACCTTCTTGAAGTGGGGAATGGTCACTTTGGCCGGGTTCTCGCTGATCTTGATCTTGGGGATGATGCTTCCCGCCTCGTCCTCGATGGCGGCCAGCTTGTAGACACCGCCGAACACTGGCTCACTCTTGGAGGTGATCAGCCGCTCCCCCACCCCAAAGCCGTCGATACGGGCACCCTGGGTGATGAGGTCCCGGATGATATACTCGTCCAGGGAGTTGGAGGCGATGATCTTGACTCCGGTGAGGCCTGCCTCGTCCAGCAGCTTCCGGGCTTTCCGAGACAGGTAGGCCAGATCCCCCGAGTCAATGCGGATGGCTCCCCGCTCAATACCCAGCTCCCGGAACACCCGGATCACGTTGGGTACGCCGGAGCGGAGCACACTGTAGGTGTCCACCAGCAGGGTGGGGGAGTTGGGGTACACCTGGCAGTAGGTCTTGAAAGCGGTGTACTCGTCGGGGAACATCTGCACCCAGGAGTGGGCCATGGTGCCGGTGGCGGGGGTATGGAACATCTGGTCGGCCATGGCGCAGGCGGTGCCGGAGCAGCCGGCGATATAGCTGGCCCGGGCGCCCAGCAGTGCCCCGTCTGCTCCCTGGGCCCGGCGGGAGCCAAACTCGGACACCGCCCGACCCTCCGCGGCCCGGACGATGCGGTTGGACTTGGTGGCAATGAGGGACTGGTGGTTCAGGGCCAGCAGCAGATAGGTCTCGATGAACTGGGCCTGGATGGCGGGGGCCCGCACGGTGAGGATGGGCTCCCGGGGGAAGATGGGGGTGCCCTCAGGAACCGCCCAGATGTCCCCGGTGAAGCGGAAGTCCAGCAGGAACTGGAGGAACTCCTCGCTGAACAGACCCTTGGTGCGGAGGAAATCCACATCCTCCTGATCAAAGCGCAGATCCTGGATATAATGGATGACCTGCTCCAGCCCGGCGGCGATGGCGTAGCCGCCGTTATCCGGCACGCTGCGGAAGAAAATATCAAAATAGGTGATGCGGTCCTGCATGCCCTGGACAAAATAGCCGTTGCCCATGGTGAGCTCATAGAAGTCGCAAAGCATGCTGAGATTGGCGTTTTTGTTGATATCCATGGTGTTCCCCTCATGTTCCGCCGGACGGCGGGATCAATTTTGATTTCACTGTGTCAGTGCCCGGGCACGCTGCAGCTTGCTGCGCGGCTGCTCGTGAAGATGAAAGCGCTCGGCAAGCGTCTTTGCAAATGCCTGCACGTCCGCCTCCTCGCCCGCCTGCAGCTCGAGCTCAAGCTCGCACAAAAGCTCCTTCTTCCCGCCGCCGGTCAGTTCGCCGAGATCGCCGCAGAGCGTGCAGCTCGTCTTTTCCGAGAGCCGGAGCGGCGCCGTGATGCGGGTGAATTTCGCCCCGCAGACCGGCAGCAGCGCCTCCGCGTCCAGACGGCCGATCGCCTCCGGCGCGCCAAGCTTTGCAAGCGCCGGCAGCGCTTCGTCGAGATATTCGCTCTCCACTTCCCACTCGCCGCGGGTATGGCCCTCGCCGGGCGTCTTCATGGTGACGACGCTGCGCTCGTTTTCCGTGCGCAGGCGGAGCATCCAGCGGTTTTTCTCCAGCAGACCGTCCTCCGTGTCATAATAGGTCGTCTGCATCCGAACGTAGGCGAACGGGGCCTGCATCCGGCTGGCGACGGGCTCACTGCAGAGGATGCAGTCGAGCAGCTGCAGATCGCCGACCTCCAGCTTGTATTCGGTTTCCTTTCCCAAAACGGGTATCCTCGCT
>CAJLWS010000297.1 GCA_905210385.1 uncultured Eubacteriales bacterium
TCCCCTCCCCCGTCAAGGAAGACTCCCCTATGGACCCAGCCGCCGTCCGAAAGCGGCTCCAGACAGTGCTGGAGCGAGCGGAGTGCAGGCATCTGCGGTTCCACGATCTGCGGCACACCTTCGCCACCGCCTCCCTGGAACACGGCATGGACATCAAGACCCTGAGCACCATCATCGGCCATGTGTCCAGCGCCACCACTCTAAACACCTACACCCATGTCACCGATGCCATGCGGCAGAGCGCGGCGGACAAGATCGACAGGGGGATTGGGAGAGCTGAACCAAAACCCAGACAAGAATCCGCCCCCCAGAAACCAGCACCCAGCACCTTCCAGGCCCACAAGGGACAGCGGCGCAAACCGGGCACCGGATGTGTCAGCCGAATCAATGACCACCTGTGGGAGGGCCGTTACTCCCCCATCGTCAATGGCCAGCGCATGGCCCGGAATGTCTACGCCAAAACGGAGGCGGAGTGTGAGGAAAAATTGGCCATACTAATTCGGGAGATGAAGACAGAGATCGCCGCCAGGAAAAACCAGGAAAAGCAGGAAAGTGCAGCAGGTTGACCGGGAGAACCTGCCGTATTGCACAAACGGGGCTCCAAGGGCAAAACGCCCTCGGAGGCCCGTCTTTTTCCTGTCTGTGGCTGGTTGTGTGGTCAGAGGTGAAAGCAAAAATGCAAATCATCAAGAATAGTTGCAGAAAGCAAAGAAAATATCCGCTTTTCGTCTGAAAAGCGGATATTTTGTGGAGCTGCTACCCAGATTTGAACTGGGGACCTCATCCTTACCAAGCGGCTTTGGAACTTTTTTCTAACTATTTTTCGTACTTTATAGCGATATACACTCCGATCTGCTTGCTTTCCGCCACTTTTTGAGCATCCTGTTTCCGTATACTCCACATCGCGCTGTGGCTGAAAATGTGGTCAAAAGCGCCTCCCCTCTTTTGCCGGCGGCACGTCCGCCGACAAAGTGGGGAGGCATTTTCTGCCCGTCTGCGTTGTAATTTTTGGAGGGAAATAATGTAATCCATTTATGCCGGAGGCAGCTCAAAATTTACGGGACAGTAAACAATATGAGCTACCCTCTTATTCCACCCCCGCAATTGCCGCGGCCTCATTCTGCCGCTCCTTCGCAGCCTCCAGGTCGTCGAAATCCCCCAGCGCCCGCAGATCCACATGGGAGGCGTCCACCCCCGCCCCCTGTTGGGCCAGGGTGATAGGGTAGTCCCCCTCCAGCTGTCCCCGAATGCTCTCAGAGCGCAGGCGGCACACCTCCAGCAGCGTGTCCACCGCCAGCAGATGATCCTCATAGGAGCAGAAGGCGGTGGGATCGACCTCCACATAGGGAGCGATCATGACCTGTGCCTGCCGGATGACTGCCTCATACCGGCCGCTCTCGAAATACTCCGAGAGCAGTTGGCCGAAATAGGCGTGGTACCGGGCAAAATAGTCTCTGTTTTTCATCAGATTGTGATACAGAGGCCGCTCCAGCATGACCTCCCCCCGGGCGGGGGTGTTCACCGGCCAGTTGATCAGCACGTCGGGGTCCCGGATGGGATCGGTCATGCCCAGGGCGTAGGTGCCGAAGGCCAGGTTGTAGTCCCAGGGCAGAATGGAGATCACCCCGTCCTCCTCATAGAGGAAGTAGTTGTGCCCGGTGTGGCCCAGGTAGCTGTCCCAGTTCATGACGAACACCTGGACGGCAAAATACCGCAGCACCTCATCCGCATTGACCGCCGTCTCCAGGTCCTCCCCGGTGGACAGCACCCGCAGGGCCTGGATCAGCCGCTCCCGGTCCGCCACGTCCGTGTCAAACTTGGCGTTGTCAAAGATGTTTGGGTAGGCGGCGGGGTCATCGCCGATGTACCGCAGGGCCACGTCGGTGTTCTCCGCGTTCAGGGAGCGGTAGTCCGGCTTGTAGAGCGCTCCGTGATCCGGGCCGAAGTTTCGCCGGGCAAAGGCCTCCTCTGGCTCCTCGATGGCCAGAAACAGCCCCCAGGGGGTGCCGTTCACCGTCACCCAGGCATAGCTGCACAGAGGGGCGGGCACCCCCATGTAGGCCATCATGTGGTAGACCAGCCAGGTTTTGAGATAGCTGTTGTCCTGGAAGGAGGCGTCCAGGGAGAGCTTGTCCAGGCCGTGGTAATTCCCGCCGTCCACATAGTGGTCGAATTCCAGCTTCAGGCTGTACCGGGACAGGCCGTACTCCTCCGTCAGCCGGAGGGAGTTGTTCCCCTTGGCCCGCAGGCCCACCTGGT
>CAJLWS010000298.1 GCA_905210385.1 uncultured Eubacteriales bacterium
GTGCCTGCGATTCCGCACCGGGACCAAAGCCGACGCAGGGGATGCCGTAGCGGCCCTGGATGGACACGCCGTTGGTGGAGAAGGTCCACTTATCCGTCAGGGGACGGCCCCGGCGGGTGGACATGGCCTTCTCATCGGCGCCGATGCGCTCCGTGCCCCACAGGGCGTGGTGGGCATCGATCAGGGCCTGCACATGGGGCGCGGACTCCTTGTTGATCCAGGTGGGGAAGAAGCACTCGGTTTCGTACACATGGCCGGTCCAGGCGGGACGGTCATACATATACATGGAGACCTTCACGTCCTTGGCGTACTTCTTGCAGGCGGGCAGGTCCTCGATCTCCTTCAGGCAGGACTGATACGTCTCGCCGGCGGTCATGCGGCGGTCGACGGAGATGGCACAGGAGTCAGCCACGGCGCAGCGGGAGGGGGAGGTGTAGAAGATCTGGCTGGTGGTGCAGGTGCCCCGGCCCAGGAAGCGGGCGTCCTCGTAATGCTCGGGGTTGAACTTGGGGTCCAGCATCTTCCCCAGGCCGTTGATCTCGGTGGAGCCGTCGGCGGGATTCTCGTTGAGGTCGCGGATGTTCAGCAGCACCTCGGCCATCTTGTGGATGGCGTTGTCGCCCCGTTCGGGGGCGGAGCCGTGGCAGGATACGCCGTGCATGTCCACCCGGATCTCCATGCGGCCCCGGTGACCGCGATAGATGCCGCCGTCGGTGGGCTCGGTGGAGATGACGAACTCCACCTGGTTCCGGGCGTCCTCGGGACCGTTGAAGTACTCATTGACGATGGACTGCCAGCACATACCGTCGCAGTCCTCCTCCTGCACGGAGCCCACCACCATGATCCTGTAGCCCTGGGGAATCAGGTCCAGATCCTTCATGATCCTGGCGCCGTAGGTGGCGGCGGCCATACCGCCCTCCTGGTCGGAGCCGCCCCGGCCATAGATGACCTCGTCGGTCTCATAGCCCTGATAGGGGTCGGCCTCCCAGTTTTCGATGTTGCCGATGCCCACGGTGTCGATGTGGGAGTCCAGAGCGATGATCTTGTCGCCGGTGCCCATCCAACCGATGACATTGCCCAGCTTGTCGAACTCCACCTTGTCATAGCCGAGGCTTTCCATCTCCTGGGCGATGCGGCGGACCACGCCCTCCTCCTGGCAGGATTCAGAGGGGATAGCGATCATGTCCCGCAGGAACTTGGCCATAGCGGGACGATAGTCCTGTGCGGCCTTCTTGATGGCTTCGAAATTCATGGTGTTACCTCCGTTTGCTTTTCTATATTTTCTTTCTCAATGGCGGGAGATTTTTTCTCTATGCCCCTATCATATCACAGAGAACGCAGATGTCAAACAAAAAATCTGGATTCCTAAAATATTTTTTGGGAAAGCCGTTGATTTCTGAAAAAAGTGTGGTATGATGGAGTCGAGCAAAAAGCGAGGAGGGGTGGAGCATGGAGGAAAAGCGACTGGAAATGCTCAAGCAGCTGGCGGCGGGCATTGCCGCGCAGTTCGGCAGCAACTGTGAGGTGGTGATCCACGATGTGTCCAGCAATCACCCGGATCACTCCATTGTTCACATTGAAAACGGCCATGTGTCCGGCCGGAAGGTAGGCGACGGGGCGTCGCAGGTGGTGCTGGACCAGATGGCGTCTCAGGCCGAGCATCCCCAGGATCACCTGTGCTATCTGACCCGGACGCCGGACGGCAAGATCCTCAAGTCCTCCACGCTGTATATCCGCAACCGGCGGGGGGCCGTGACGGCGATCTTCTCCATCAATTACGACGTATCGGGCCTGATGATGATCCAGAGCACCATCGGCGATCTGCTGTCCACCCAGGACAAGGAGCAGACGGAGCCCGAGCGCATCATCAATGTCAACCACGTCCTGGACGAGCTGATCGAGCAGTCCGTGGCCCTGGTGGGCAAGCCCGTGGCCCTGATGAACAAGGACGACAAGGTCCGGGCCATCCGCTTTCTGAACGAGTCCGGCGCGTTCCTGGTGACCAAGTCCGGCGACAAAGTGGCTAAATACTTCGGTATTTCCAAATACACTCTTTATTCCTACATCGACGCAAACAAAGACGGAGACAAATAAATCAGGAGGAAAGAAAACATGATCGATCTGACCATCAACAAGACCGGCCTGGAGCACAATATCCAGAAGGCTAAGGAGAACAACATCATTATCCCCACCATCGCCCAGATGCAGAACCCCGACCTGATCCCCGAGAAGATCAAGG